>DAOVTU010000049.1 GCA_030632925.1 Candidatus Krumholzibacteriia bacterium
GGCTCCCAATTGGGCCGCCCACATCCACATGCCCATGGCGGGCAAGCCCAGCCAGGCCAGTCCTAAAAAGTCGCTCAAGGCAAACAAGGTCGTGCCCGCAGTGACCAGCAGCAGTGTAAAGACTGCGCCCCGCGGCGAAAATCCCAAGCGCAGCAGACGATGGTGCAGGTGGTAGTCGTCGGCCAGGAAGATCGAGGTGCGGCGGCGGTACCGGCGCAGAATCGTAGTGCCCGTATCCCAGATCGGTACGACCATCGGCGCCACCATCACGGGCAGCGAAATGGGCGACTGGCGGTTCAGATTCACCAGCAGGATGGCCAGTGCCAGGCCCATCCACATGCTGCCCGAATCCCCCAGGAAGATTTTGCGCTTGCTGATATTCCAGTAGAAGAACGCCACGGTGGCGCCACAGAGGGTTGCCGCAAACAGGGTCGAGAACATCTCGTTGAGGGCGACCGAAATCACCACCAGGGCAATGCACCCCAGGATACTGATGCCACTGGCCAGGCCGTCCAGCCCGTCGATCAGGTTCATCGAATTGATAAAGCCCAAATACCAGAACAGGGTGAAGGGCCAGGCCCAGCCCCCCAATTCAAAAGTGCCGAACAGAGGCAAAGTGATCGTATCGAGACGTTGCCCCAACAGCATCAAGGCCACAATGACCACCAATTGGCCATAGAGCTTTTTCTCGGCGTGGATGCCGAAACGGTCATCGCCCACGCCCAAAGCCAGGATGGCCAAGCCGGCGCCAATGAGGATACCGAGCCAGGACCAAGGCAGGGGAATGTCCAGGATGACATTTTCCAGGAAAAACAATGCGCAGAAGAAACTGATGAAGATGGCCATGCCACCGGTGCGCGGAACTGGCTCCCTATGAGTACGACGATAGCCGGGATGGTCTACGATTTCGGTCAGGAAACCCAGATTGCGAAAATGGGGTTGCACCAGCCACGACATGAGGAATGCCGCCGCAAAACCTAAAACTGCCACTATCGCCAGGTCCACAATTCCTCCTTGAATCGGGCCACAAAACCGAAACAGTTCTGGCAACCGCCCCCCTCTACAGAGGGATTCAGTACCTTGTATTTGGTCAGGTTACGATCCGGTAAAATGCTCAATAATACCAACCTTAAGCACCTCTGCCCGCAACCCGCAACAGAAGTTACGCCATTAAATCAAGCCGGGCAATCATTATTTGCGGTCTCATTAGCCCGTCCCGGGGCCGGTCAAATGACGATATACGGGCAGGGTGGCCTCCACCGTCTGGCCCCAGTTCCACTGCTGACTGCGCAGGGGCCCCTGTTGGGCGAGAGATTTCCTGAGATCCGTATCGGTGTGCAAACGATGCAAAGTCCGCGCCATCTGGTCCTGGTCCAGCGGATCGACCAGCAGGGCCACGTTCCCGGCCACCTCGGCCATGGCGCCCCGGTTGGCCGTCATGACCGGCAATCCCACCGACATGGCCTCCAGAACAGGGAATCCAAAGCCCTCGTACAGCGAGGGAAACACCAAAGCGAGTGCCTGCTGGTATAAACGGGCCAATTCCGCAGCCGGCGCGTAATCTCGCCATTCCAGATGATCCGGATAGGGGAAGGCGTCCAGAACCCGGCGCAGTCCTTTCATCTTCCAGCCACAGGCGCCCACCAGCAGCAGGCGCGGCCACTGCTCAGGGGCCATTTCCTGCTCTTTCAGGCCGCTCAGAAAACGTTCATAGGCGCCCAAAAGATTGGGCAGGTTCTTGCGCGGCTCCAAGGTTCCGACAAAGAGGAAAAACGGTGCCTGTTGATCTGCAATCGGTTGCGGCTCACGCGCGACCTCCCGGGCTAACCAGGTGGGAGTGCCAAAAGCGGTGACCTGAACCCGTCCAGCCACTCCCGGCAGACAGCGCCTCACATCGCGGGCCGTCGCTTCACTGTTGGTCAGGATGCCGGCCGCCGCCTTCAACGAACGCGCCACCATAAGTCGGTAATAGGCCCGGCGCGGCTGTTCGATGGTCTCGGGATGCAAGCGCCACACCATGTCATGCACCGTGGCCACCGTCGGACAGGGGCTGCGCAAAGGGGTGATGAACTGCATGCTGTGCAGCAGATCGGCCTCCAGTCTCTCCAACAGGCGCGGCAGCCCCCACTGGGTAAAAATCGCCTTGCGCCACACACTGCCTTCGGCTTCGGGGCATGGACAAACATCCCAGTGTTCCTGGCCGCCCAAAAAATCAAAGGCTTCCGGATAGCTGGCCAGCACCGTGAAACGCAGACCGTGATCGGCAGCGCTCATGGCCCCCAGGTATTCGAGAATGGCCTGAGCCACACCCGCCGGTTTGGCGGTGACTTGCAGGGCATCCAGGACGATGTGTGGGCGGACGGTCATGCTTGCTCCGGGGTTGCTGTGGTCACTTGCTGATCACCATCACCGCGCGTAAACAGGCTCCCGAGCAACAGCCCCACTCCCAGCCAGATGTGCGGCAAATTGTATTGCGAGAAGGTCAACAACTGCAGCCAGACTCCGCCGACAGCAACGGCCAGAATCAACAATTCCCAGGCCTTGTCAGCTGGGCCGGACGTTAAACTTTGCCACACCTGGCGATTCAACCGAAAGGCCGCCCACAGGAAGGCGCCAAACCCCAGCACGCCGGTTTCGCACAAAATGGCGAGAGGAAAATTGTTCACCACGGGCCAACTGAACATGCTTTGCAAGCCCATGGGATCGACCAGCATCGGAAAATGGAATCCGAATTGCCCCCAGCCGATTCCCGTAATCGGGCTGAGCAGAAAAGCGCGCAAAGCTGCCTGCATGCTGTACAGCCGCGTCAGGTTTGACCAATCCACGGTGCTGAAGGATTGTTGCAACCGCTGCCAGGGAAGCCAGACTTCCGAGCGACCCGCCAGCACTCCCACCACAAATACAAGCAAGCCCAACCCCACGCCCACCAGGGCAACCCTCAGCAGTCCTCGCCATGGCAAGCTGATCCGGGTCCGGCCTGCGATCAGCAGGAACAGCAATCCCGCACCCGCACCCGCCAACCAGGCCCCGCGCGACCAGGTCAGAATGAGCACCGCCAGCAATACGCCGCCAGCCAGGTTCCGTTGCCAGCGCCCCCATTGGGTCAACCAAACCAGAGGCACCGCCAATAGCAGATAATTGCCGAGATAAAGCGGCTCACAAGCCGTGCCCCGCAAACGCGGCATGTCACGCAACACATTGCCCAGATAGAGCTGTTCGGATCCGGCCAGGATGGCTGGGTTGGAGGTGAATATTTTCTCGAGGCCAGTCATGGCCGCCAGGGGTTCGTAGAAATGGACGCCTTGGAACAGGCTGTACACCGCCTGGAAAACTGCGCCCAGAACCAAGGGGCCGGCCATCTGGCTCAGGGTTCGACCGCGGGACATGAAGTAAATAGGCACCAATACAAAGGCGAGCATGATATCCAGTTGTACAAACTGCTTGAGGAACCGCAACAGGACAACGCCCAAGGGTTCACCCGCTGGTGCAATCCACAGCCCGGCCAGCGACACCACCAGCGCCACGGCAGCCGGTGCGATGTTGGGCAACCAACTTCTGATATGAAAGCGCAGGAAGGCCCACAACTCCGGCCCAAGCAACAGAACAACCAGCGCCAGCAAGAGCCAGGCAGGTTGCAATCCGGCCCCGAAGTCGCGGCCTGTAATGACGGTCAAGACCCCCAGTCCAATCCAGGGCAGGGTGAACAGCGTGCCTTGAAAAAGCCGCCAGGCCCATTGTTGCCGCCACCCGAGAGGTTGTGCCTCGCCGTTCAAGATTTTTTTAACCGTTTGCTGGCCCGGCGCATCAAGACAATGACCAGGACGACCAGTCCCGCCAGGAAGATGTAGTTGGCCTGGGTATTGTCCTGCTTGTTGGATTTGCCCCCCGGCCGACGGTAACGGATCTGGTCGCCACGCACCTCCAGTTCACCGGCCGATATGTGCAACTCCAACACTCCGTCGGCCAACAACACCGGTTCCGAAATCTTGTAGATGCCGTCGTCGAAAACCAAACGACCGCTGCCGCCAACGCCCGACAGCTCGGCCAGGCACGGCACACCGGCATCCTGCAGGCCGAAGTCATCAAGCTGGACCGACTGCGGCAGGCTCAAAGTGCCTTCCGCCCAGACCAGTGAGTGGCGGCCCGGCGCCGGCCCATCCTGCCAAGTAAAAACAGCGGTGGAATCGCGCACGCCCTCGATCACCAGGTAGCCTTGTTGCCCCAAAGTGGTGCGTCCATCTTGTGCCCAGGCCAGTTGGACGAGGAACAGCGTAAAGGCCAGCAAAACAACCGCAACCATTGGGGATTTGCGCACAGGGAACATGATTCCTCCGGCAAGGGCCGAGGCAAGAGTAAAAGAAGTGATGCCACTTGAAGGTTAAACTAAGCGGTGTCAGGAGTTCGGGTCTACCGAAATATCACGTGAAAGTCGGGCCGCGATTTTTTGGAAGATGGCTCCGGGGGAAACTGCGGGGTCGGCGGAGGCACTCGCCAGGGTCGTTATTGTCACGGGACAGGCGCCGGCCACAGCCCGGGTCAGGCTGCGGCATCGGTCCAGCAGTTCGGCCGACGGTGCGATGGCTTTTTCGGTATCAGTGCCAGGTCGGCCCCCGCTTTTGGCCCAGGAATCCGCAAAAATGATGATTTCCAAGTTTTCCGGGGCCAGCAAACCGATCAGGCGGCCCAGTCGAAAAGCCGGCCCCCACTGCCCCATCTCCCGCTCCAGCAGGCAAGCGACCAAACCGTGCCTGCCCGGATTCGATGTCTCAGTCGCCCATCCGGTTGGAATTTCACCCCGCGTGCCAGCCAGGACTTCGAGGCTGGTCAACTTCTCGTCCGGCAGGGCAGGCAAGTGGGTCCACCTCACGGTGGTGCCGGTTTTGACATAGTCGGATTTTACGGCCGCTGCTATTTCTTCGGTCAGGAAGGATTCCGCCGACCAGGGAATATTTATATCCTCCACCAGCTGCACCGCCAGGGCCGGATTTTCCGCCTCCAGCTGCCGAGTGCCGACGATCAAGCCGGCACAGGCGTTGGCAGAAATTCGGGTGTCGTTAAAACACGTGACGACAACATCGCGATCGGAGGTGGCGCCAGACAGTGGTTCGCCCTGCTCATTTTCGGCAAAAAAGAGATGGGCGATGGCAGAGATGTGGTGTGGCTGCCGCTCGCTTCCCGGCGAGCCCTGCCCTGCTCCATTTCGTAATGGTTCCGACATGCCGTCTGCTTCCTGGCTGCAGTCCTCCGGTACTCGTGTCTGCTGTCTCAGCTGACGACCACCCGGCTGTTGGCGCCGCCAAACTCGTTGGCGACCGTCTCGGTGTTGTGCGGATCGGGCAACCATGCGCCGTCAACGATGAAGCGGTATTCGTATTGCCCATTTTCCAGGGCCATGTGGCATTCCCAGGTGCCGTCTTCACGGCGGTTCAAGGGCAACCCCTTGGCCGACCAGTCACAGAACGATCCGGTGATGCGCACCGTCTTGGCCCGCGGGAAATCGGCTTCGAAACATACGCCGGCCTTGGTCACCTGGGGACCATGCAGCAGGGCGGACCAATGATCGAGGGCTTCGACTTTGACGGCCACTTCCTGCTCGGCTATCTCACGGGCCAGGGAGCGAAAGTCGTGGGCGCCACGGGATTCGGGGTCGTAGTGGATCACCGGCACGCCGGAACCCGCCGCTTCCTTGAAGCGCACCGTGTGGTGGATGATCGTATCGAGCAACTCGGCTTCGTACAGCTCGTCCAGTTCCTCCATGACCTTGCGCACAAAAAGCGGGCGGGTGTCGAAGTCCGACATCAGAACGTGCGGCACCAAATCGTGTCCCTTCTTCTCGCGCAGCATGGACAGGGTTTCGCGCATTTTGCGAACGGCCTGCAAGCTGTAGTAGCTCGGGTCCACCGGAATCAACACTTCGCCTGAGGCCAACAAGGCATTGAAAGTGAGCAGGCTCACGCTCGGTGGACAGTCGATCAGCACATAATCGTAGGGCATGGCGCTGCGGCGCAGATTCGTGCGCAGTCGCAGCTCTTTTTTGGCCTCGCGCGCCAGGGTCATTTCCACGGCACTCAGCTCAATCCCGGCGGGCACCAGATGGAAACCCGGGGAAACCTCCAGGAACGCATCCTCCACCAAAATGTCTGAAGTGAGATAGAGATCATAGGTGCTGAGCGTGAAGTCACGTTCGCGGAACCCGAAGGCAAGAGTCGAGTGCCCCTGCGGATCATTGTCGATGAGCAGAACTTTTTTATCCAGTTGGGCCAGCGCAGCCGCCAGATTGGTGGCGGTCGTGGTTTTGCCGCAACCACCCTTCTGATTGGCCAAGGCGACGACTCTCATATCGAATCCTTTCGATGATGAATCGCAAATCTCTGCCTCGAAACGGGCTGCGACCGAACGGTTCCGCAGCCTCAATCTATGCCATAAAGGGCAGACGGTACCCTCCATCCGTCATCCTGTTTACAGATCATACAAATCCAGGACAGGCTGTCAATCAGTAAAATTAGGGATTTCTTTATACCGCTGAGAGTGTCTCAACGCGGAACGAGCCACAAGTAGAACAAGACACCAAAAACCAGCCCCCCACCGACCTCGCCCCAGGTGTGCCCCACCAGTTCCCGCAGGCGGCGCCCGTCAACCCTTTCACCGTGCATGGCGCTGTCCATCAGGTCGTTCAACAACTGGGCCTGCTTGCCAATCTCCTGCCGCAAGCCCGTGGCTTCAAAAACCACAAACAGACTAAAAACGAGAACCAGACTGAAGATGGAAGAGCCATACCCCTCGCCATGCCCCACGATAAGGGCCAATGTCGTGACCGTGGCGGTGTGGGAACTGGGCATGCCGCCGTTTGTGAAAAACAACTCGGGACGCCAACGGCGGCGCAAAATGGCCTCCAGGAGCACTTTTGCCGCCTGGGCCGCCAGTCCGCTCAGCAGTGCTGCCAGGCCGGGATGATGAAGCATAATCGCCTTTGCTGAAATCGGGTGCGGATTCAAGGAAACAACAATTTCGCCGAAAGGTTAGCAGAAATCGGCCCCGGAGCAATGTCCAACTTGTAAATAGCGGGAACATCTACCATTTTATGGAACTGTTTTCCATCGTACCGAACTTTCCAAGGGGAAGAAGCCAATGTTCAAGATTCTGCGTCAGAAGGCCAAGCTTTTTTACTGGGTGATCGCGGCCTCGTTTATCCTGTTCCTGTTCCTCGGCGGCATGACCACCGGTCGTGGTTGCCAGGGTTCCGGCAACGCCGGTCTGGAGCCGGGCGTCGTCGGCACCGTCAACGGTGACCAGATCACGAGCCAGCAGTACGAATCTGCCCGCCGGCAGCAAATCGCCTTCATGCGCCAGCAAAGTGGTGGCCAGGACCTGAACTCCAATCAGTACGCCGCCGCCAACGAGCAGGCCTGGAATGCACTGGTAAGGGATCTGCTTATTGCACAAGCCGTTGCCAGCAACAAAATCGAGGTCACCGACGCGGAGATACTGCAAGTTCTCCAGACCAACCCGCCGGCAGAGATTCTCAACCAGTTCCGCGCTGAAGACGGCACCGTAGACATGAACGCCTACTATGCTGCCCTGCAGAACCCCGAGAACGACTGGACGAGCACCGAGAACTACCTCCGCTCCTCGCTGCCGCGTCAGAAACTCAACGACGAATTGGCCGCCTCCGCCACTGTCAGCGATATCGAAGTGCGCGAAGAGTTCATTCGCCAGACGGGCAAGGCCACCGCAGAATACATGGGTGTGCTGTTCACCGATGTCGGCGCCGGATACGAGCCAACCGAGGCGGAACTGAAGGCCTGGTACGACAGCCACCAGGATGACTACCAGGCTGAGGTCCAGGGCCAAGCCAAAGTGGTCCAGTTCGCCAAGAAGGCCAGTGATACCGACACTGCCGACGTGCTCAGCTTCATGCAGGAAATCCGCGAGGACATCCTGGCCGGCCGCATCGATTTTGTCACCGCCGCCAAGGACAACAGCGAAGACCAGGGCACTGCCAATATCGGTGGGGACCTGGGCCGCTTCGACCGCAACCGCATGGTGGCCGAGTTTACCGACGCTGCCTTCTCACTGGCAGTTGGTGAACTCAGCGAACCGGTCTTGACCAAGTTTGGCTACCACCTCATCGAAGTCACCGAGCAGGATGTTGACCAGAATACCGGTGAGGTCTACGAAGTGACCGCTCGCCACATTCTGTTGAAGGTTGCCCCCGGTCCGGCCACCCTGGACCTGATTCGCGAAGGCGCCGAGAACTTCCGCGACCGCGTAAACGGTTCGAACTTCGTGATGACCGCCGAAGCCGAAGCATTGCAGATTATTGCACCGGCAGCTTTCGCCGCTGGGCGCGACATCCCCACCGTGGCGATGTCCCTGCAGGGCAGCAACTGGGTTTTCAATGCCGAGCCTGGCGATGTCAGCCCGGTTTTTGAGAACACCGAATTCTGTTACGTGGTGCTGGCCGAAGAAAACGTTCCCACGGGCCCGCGCCCTATGAATGAAGTCCTCGGACAAGTCACGCTGGCAGTGCGCAATGACCACAACCTCACCGCAGCCAAAGCCAAGCTGAGCCCGGCTGTGGGCGAAGTTCAGATGGGCAAGAGCATGGCCGAAGTGGCGCAGTCCATGGGCCTGGCCCACGCGGTCACCGACACTTTCACCGCCAACGGCAATGTGGACGGTGTTGGCTACGGCACTGATTTCAACATGGAAGTGATTCGCGGCGACGTGGGTCAGTTGCTGCCCGAGGTCGAGACACTGCGCGGTGTCTTCGCCGCCACTCCCCTGTGGGTCAGCGAGATCGATCAGAACGATTTCAACATGCGTTCGGCTGGCATTCATGCCGCCTTGCTGCAACGGGCCCAGGGTGAAGTCATCAATGCCTGGTTCGACGAGCAGATGGCCCAGGCCAAGATCGTCGACTTCCGCTATCGCAGCCGTCAGGGTAGCTAGCCTGCACGACTGGATGATGGGATAAAAAAAGGGCCGGAAGCATTGGCTTCCGGCCCTTTTTATTCAGCAGGTATGGCTTTAGTCGTCCCCAAAAGGATTGGCCGGTTTCTGACGGCGAAATTCTTTCAACTCTTCATCCATTTTGCCCAATTTGTCCTGCCGCTGTTGTTCACTTTCCCCGGAATCGAACAAATGCGCCATGCGCTCGGATTCCTCCTGCTTGCGGCGATCGAAATCCTTCAGGTCCTCACTCAGGGCCGGCCCCGCCGTCTCTTCCAACCCCTCCACCTGACGCTCATCCCGAATTTCCGCATGAGTGGCAAAGGCGCTGTCCACCAGATCCACCGCTCCGAGGTCCTGTAAAAAAACCAACTGCAACCGGATTGCGGATTCTGACATGTCCAACAATTCCGCCACCTCCGCCGGTGTCGGTGAACGCTCTTTCAGATGGGATTGCACCCGGATGGCCGCCAGCAACAACTGGGCTTCATGGCGCGTCATGTTCACCGGAATCTCCTCTCGTCCGTTTCAGTCGGACAGGTACAGGCTAGCCGGAGTATCGGGCCAGTAACCTTTGCAGGCGGGCCAGGCGATGATCGTCACCGGCCAGGGTCGCATGGTGCAGAGCCCGTTCCAGATCCACCAGGCGGTGTTCGTAGAGAATCGCCGCCTCCCGGTGAATCGCAAGGTTTTTGCTGTCTGATTCTAAGCCATCATGGATTATTTCTTCAACCAGATCCCAGCGCCGACACCGCTTGAGGTTGCGGATACTATCACGCAGGAATCGATTGCGTTCCGTTTCGCCGTTCACGGCGCCCCGCTCGTGTCGCCAGGCGTGGGCAAAAAAAGCCGCCGCCGGATCAGCCTGCAGGCGCCGCTCACAGATGCGCCCCAGAGCCCAGGCCCCGGCCCGGTCATCAACCAGTTCCCCCACCGGCCAGTCGTCGGTCGGATCAGGTTCGCCGGCCAGCCATTGTCCGAGCCGGCACACGCGCCCAAAAATTTCGGCCATGCCCACCATGTCGCGGTGATTGTGGGTCAGAACATTGGCCAGCAGACCTGGTTGCCCCGAGGCCAGAAAATCAAACCAGGTTTGGGGAATGCGGGCTCCATCAATATCCCCACTGCTGCGTTTACGCCCGCAGATTTCCTGTTCCAGAGTTTGCTGACGACAATCCGGCAGGCGATTGCCCCACAGTCGGCGCGACGGCACCAGCAAATCCCAACTCACCAGATGGGCCAATGGATCCGACAGGCGATTCAATAGCGCCCGCGTGCGCAACAGGGGCAGGTCAAAGGAAGCGCCGTTGAAGGTCACGACGGCTTTGAAGTCTGCGGCCAATTCGCCCAGGGCACACAGCAGGGCCATCTCATCCCCAGGGCCCGGCAGAAAATATTGCCGGGTGTGCAGGTCGCCTGCCTGCCACCAACTCACGCCCAGCTGAAAAACCAGGGTCCCGGTTCCGCCTGCCAAACCGGTGGTTTCCGTATCCAGAAAGAGGATTTCAGAAACGTCGGGACACAGTTCTGGTTCGCGGGTAAAAAGCCCATGCAGGGCCGGCAGATGTTGAGGCGCCAACGCCAGACTGTCACGGTGTTCAACCCACCAGAGTGGTCCCTGAGCCGTTTCATGGCGTCCCAAGCCCAGTTCGGCCAATACTCTTTCCTGATCCAGAGGTGAAGCGTCGCTTCTTCGAC
>DAOVTU010000648.1 GCA_030632925.1 Candidatus Krumholzibacteriia bacterium
CACAGCGTCCGCATCGGTGGGTCTGTATTTCTATTTTATCCGGCTGGCGTTCCTGAAATTTCTGGCCTACCGCGTACGCTATTACACCGGCGTGGTCAGCTATTCGATTTTCGTGACCGGACACTATTACGTTTACACCGCGCTTTTTGCCAGCGCGGTGGCCGAAAGCGCCACTGGTCAGTTGGGCGGCTTGACCCTGCCCGAGATGATCACCTATGTGGCTGTCAGTTGGATCGGGCGCAGCTTCTACTTCAACGGCATCGCCCGTGACCTGGCCCGCATGGTGCAAGAGGGCGAAATCGCCATGATGCTCATCAAACCCTTCCATGTGCAATCGGTGATGATGTTCGAGGCTGTTGGCGAATCGGCTTTTCGCCTGCTCATGTTCACGCTGCCAATCATGGTGGTCATCGTGCCGCTGTTCAATATTCAGGGCCCACCAGACCCAATACTTTACCTGTGGACCTTCGTCAGCTTCTGCCTGGCCTTGGTGATCTACAGCCAACTGAATTTCATGCTGGGTTGTTTGGCCTTTGCCATGAAAAATATCCAGGGTGTATTGCGGGCCAAGATGGTGAGCATGGATTTCCTGACCGGCGTGGTGGTGCCGTTCACGTTTTTCCCCGAATGGTTCCAGACAGTGATGAGCTACCTGCCTTTCCAGTACATCAGCTACGTGCCGGTGACCATCTACCTGGGCAAACGCCAGGGGCCTGCCCTGCAGGAGGCTCTGTTGGTGCAGTTGGCCTGGGCGGGGGGTCTGTTTCTGCTGGGCCGTTTGATCTGGCGCCTCTCGGTGCGCAACGTGATTGTGCAGGGGGGCTGAAATGGAACAACTGGACCAGCGTGGTAGGGAAGGTTTTTGGAATCGTGCAGCTTGGCAGGGCCGCATCTTCGGCGCCTACTTCGGCCAGTTCATCAAAATGCGCCTGGCCTACCGGATGGACTTTCTGGTCGACACTTTGGCCGTCAGTTTCAGTATGGTCATCCAGATGGCCGTGCTCTCGGTCCTGTTCTCCAAGATCCGGGCCCTCGATGGCTGGAGCTTCGAGCAGGTGCTGTTCATTTATGGTTTCAGCCTGCTGCCGCTGGGGATGTTCAATCTCATCAGCGTCAATTTTTACGGATTTTCTGACAAGTATATCATCGGCGGCAAATTCGACAGAGTGCTCCTGAGGCCGGTCAATTCGCTGGTACAGGTCATTTTTGAGTCGTTTAATGTCTCGGGGTTGAACGAAATTCTGCTGGGTTCGGCGGTGATGGCCTACGCCGGGTCGAAACTTGGGCTCAACTTCGGTGTTATGGATCTGGCCGTGCTGGTGGTATTGGCCCCGGCGGCGGCCCTGGTTTACACTGGAGTCTTCCTGGCCATCACGTCGGTATCGTTCTGGCACGAGGACAAAATGGGGTTGGCGCCGCCGGTGTACAACATCATCCGGTTCAGCCGCTACCCCATGACGATCTACAGCCTGCCCGTGCGGGTGTTTCTGACTTTTGTGCTGCCCTTCGCCTGGGTGGCCTATTATCCGGCGACCTGGTTTGTCGGAGAACAACAACATCCTTGGCTGGCCCTGCTGACCTTGCCGGTCGGACTGCTGGTATTCTCAGGCGCGGTATTCATCTGGCACCGCGGTGCATCCAAATATGCGAGCACGGGAAGCTGACCGTGCCGAGGCCCTAGGAGACGACATGATTTCTTGGAACAGAATTTCTCCCATCAAAGTTTTGCTGATGGCATTGGTGATGACCACCCTGACCGCAGGCGTGGCCACGGCTTCGGTCTGGTGCGGCGAAAACGGAGTGGTCCGTTTCTCCTTCGCCGAAGGTGAGGAACTGGTCGAAGTTTTTGACGCCGGCGAACCGGTCAACGGCGTGACCACGGTCGATGTCTACGCCTGGCTGTCGGATGTGGATCTGGTGGCCGAAGATGGCGAGAAGTTTTTGCGCGTGGGGGGCTTCGAGTTGCAGTTGACCATCGAGGGCGCCGAAGGGTTCATCCTCAAACAGGAATTCCCGACTCAGGCCCTGAATGTGGGCCGCAAGGTGGGCTCCATCGCCGCTGGCATGGTGCCGGGGCAGCGCCTTAAAGACGGGAGCACATTGCTGGTCACGTGGCAGGTCATGTTCCAGGGACGGCCCGAAAATGTGCGCTTTGGATTGGATGCGGCCGGCACCATGTCTTGCCCCACCACCGATGGTTGTGTCGAGGCCGAACCGCAGGCCTTGTATGTGGGCGTGGACAGCAGCGGTCAGTTGGGCAGCATGTTCGGCGCGGGTTATGTGCCGGCCTGGCTGAACGCCACCGGCGAACCGGACCGGACCGCGGTGCACGCCAAACAGACTTACCAGGATGTGGGCGTGTTCAGCAAACCCTGACCGCGATCGCTCTTGTCTTAGAGCTATGTCATAAAGAAGAAGGACCGGGCCTAGGCCTGGTCCTTTTCTGCACAAACCTCAATCAATACCCCACCGCCGGATTTGGGATGCAGGAAAGCGATCTGCTTGCCACCCGCCCCGGTGCGCGGTGTTTCGTCGATGAGGCGCATCCCGGCCTCGCGGCAACGCTCGAGCACCACGGGAATGTTTTCGGCAGCGATGGCGATGTGGTGCAGCCCGGGGCCCTTGCGCTTGATGAAG
>DAOVTU010000331.1 GCA_030632925.1 Candidatus Krumholzibacteriia bacterium
CCCGTGACCAAGTACTCTGCAGGGTCAAAAAAATAGTGGCAAGGATAGATCGGCGGAACCTCGGACAGGGTCGTATCTGCCGGAGCAACGACCAGGAAAGACGCCGTTGCCAACGTTGTTACATAATTGCCCACGGGTACAGGCGTTCCGAAGCTCACGTCCAGATTCCCTGGTTCCCCAACATTGATCGCCGGCACCGGATAGGTCACGTCCAGGAAATACATCCCCGGATCCATGGCCAGGCCCATTTCGAAACCGCTGATGGAAGTCACCGCACGACTGCCCTGGTTCTCGAACTCGGGATTCACGGGACTGAGGAGGTTGATATCCAACGTCACGATGCTGCCGCTCGGGACTCTTGTGCAGCAGTCAGGGTGTATGCCGGCGCAGTAGTCGAAGGCCAGTAAACCGCCCGCGAAGGCCGCCGACGAGCTGGCGATGACAACGATCATCGAGGCGGCGGTGATCAGGGCCTTGGCTGTCGATCGGGCGAATGCGCTATTGATGCGGTTGCTCACCGTGATTCCCCTTGCTTGATGTGGGCTCTTCTCGGCCAAAACTCGACCGAGCATGATTCTATCACGGTTGAGGTGGCGAGGTCAAACCGGTCCCGGTCCGCTTTCCCGCTGGTGCCCAGGCTAGCGCAGCAACGTCAACTGGCAAATACGGGGCCTGCAATCTAGTCCTCGCGCAATTCACTAAACCAGTTGACCACCACGCGGACACTGCGGGGCTGGGATTCATCCGGCGTGTGGGCGATCAGGAATTTTTGGGCGTCCGGTGTCGAAGACAACCTGCTGCCGGTTGGCACGAATACGGATTTCCCAGAGCTGAACAGCGGCTGCGGTCGGCCGGCAACCAGGGAAGTGGCCGTAGAATTCCCGGTGTCGATGGTGGCCACCATCATAACCGACCGTTGATTAAAATAGAGTTCATCGCCGAGGGGAGACCACTGGGGGTCCGTTCCTCCGCCCAGGGAAATTTGCACCCGCGAGCCGCCGCCGGGAAACGGGGTGGCGTAGACTTCCGATTCTCCGCTCTCGTCGCTGTAGTAGGCCAGCCATTGCCCATCCGGTGAGATGGCTGCGGCACCCTCACCAAAAGCCGTCTGCAAAAACAGGCGAGGAGTGCCGTCTCCGTCCATGGGCAGCAACCAGATGTCGGAACTGGTGGCCATCGAGCTTTCGTTGTAGAACAGCCACTTGCCATCGGACGAAATGCTGGTGGGGGATGTATCGACCGGTTTCTTCAACAACAGTTGGGCGTCGCTGGACCCATCGGCCGGACGTTGGTAGATCGTAAACTGCGGCTCTTCCCCATTGTAGATCACGGTGCGGTTGTCCGCGGTCCAGAGTGGGTTGAAATCACTGGAAGGGGCAAAAGTGAAGCGCGAAAACGTGCCGCGCTCAAATTCATGGATCCAGATGTCCTGGTTGTTGTCCGTCTCGACTGCTACGGCCAGGCGTTTGCCATCGGGTGACAGCCGGGGTCTACTGTAACGACGTTCCGGCAGGTCCAGGGCTTCCATGTTGCCTTGGCGATCGACCCAGGTCAGCCGATTGGGGGCGTCCATGACCGACGCCGGGGCATAGACCAGCGTGCCGTTGGCGCCAAAACCCAAAGCTGAAAGTCCGTCGTTGGATCGGTAGTGGACATCGTCAAGAACGGGCACAGCGGCACCGGTCACCGCAACCGATTTGGCATCGAACGGAGCTGCGAGCAGTTTGCCCTCTCGCACAAAAACCAAATGCCCGGTAGGGGCCCAACTGCCATAGCTGCCTCCCTCGATGAGCACCCGTTGCTCGCCGCTTGCCAACGAAAGAGCCATAATGCGCGCATTTTCGATGGGCGTGGAAAAGCCGGTGTAGATAACCCATTCGTTGCCCGGCAAAACCTGCGGCCACCAGTGGCCCAATTCATCATGCTCTGCGTCAGGTGTCGTCAGTTGCTGTGGTTCTCCGCCAGCGGCCGGGACCACAAACAGGCCGGTGGAATAGGCGGAGGTGAAGATGATGCGGTCATCCGTGGTCCAGGTACCGCCGCCCCACTGGGCTTCACAAAGGTCGATCGGTGAGCCACCATCGAGGGCCATCTTTTTCATAGTCCGGTTTTGCGTAAACCCCAGCCACTTCCCATCCGGGGAAAAAAATGGGTTGTCGGCATTTTCGGTGCCGGCAATGGGGGTGATTTTCGGATCGGACAGGGACCTGATATGGAACTGGGTGCCGGTCGGTGTTTTCAGCGAGACCACAAAAGCGTCACCGGACGGCGTGACACCGAGTGGCTGGCGCTCACTGGAAATCCATCGGCCAGATGGCATTTCCACGTCAAATCGGACGGGCGCGGGGTCGGCAATAATTGGCGTCCTAAAAAACTGCCAGCCCAATGCCGCCACCGCCAGGGCCAGAACCCCAGCGACCAGCCAACCGGACCTGCTCTTGGCCACTGCACCCGAACTCATGGGCGCGATGCTCCCGGCGGCCGGTTCGTAGGCCGAAGTTCCATCCTGGAGAATTTCTTCGAGCACAATGCGCGCGTCTGCGATGTGGTGCATGCGTTGGCGCTTGTCGCGCTGCAGGCACCGTTGCAACAACCGGCGCAGGCTGGGTGACAGGTCAGTCGGTAGCGCGTTCCACTCCGGGTCGCTGCGCAGGACCATGGCCAGGGTATCGGTGACGGTTTCGCCGGCAAATAATCTGCGCCCCGCCAAAAGCTCCCACAGAATGACTCCAAAGGCCCAAATGTCCGTGCGGTCGTCGACCTCAAGCCCGCGGGCCTGCTCGGGACTCATGTAGGCTGCGGTGCCCAGGATGACTCCAGCCTGGGTCATGGCTGCGGTCATGGTTGGGGAGGTGCCTGGATCGGCTGCGGCTTCCGCTTCACCCTGATAGGCACGGGCCAGGCCGAAGTCTAGAATCTTGATGCGCCCATCTTCGCTCAACTTGACGTTGGCCGGTTTCAGGTCGCGGTGAACGATGCCTTTGGCGTGGGCTTCTTCGAGCCCGGCCGCCATTTGCACCGCGACGCCCAGGGCATCGTCGGCGGGCATGGATCCACGGTCGATGCGGGCTTCGAGGGTTTCGCCGGGCGCCAGTTCCATCGCCAGGAAGAGCTTATTTTGGTCTTCTTCCAGCCCGTGAATGGCCGCAATATTGGTGTGATTCAAAGCGGCCAGCACCTTGGCTTCGCGCCGAAAGCGGGCCAGGCGTTCGGGGTCGGTGGCAAAGTCGGCCGGCAAAACTTTGACGGCGACCTCGCGGTCCAGGCGGGTATCGCGGGCGCTGAAGACCTCACCCATGGCGCCACGCCCTATGGGCCCGATGATTTCATAGTGTGCAAAAGTGTCGCCCGGGTTCACGGTTTCCCCCTGAATTTAGTCTTTGTCATGGAAATGGGATACTTGCCAAAATACACTAAAAAGGGGTGAACTGCTCGCATTTAGATGCGATTGGGGACCGGGACGGCTAAGAACCAGATTCCGACGTCGTTTCGTTGGTCTATGAAAATGGCAAATTCTTAAAAAATCGTTGCGCGATCCCACCAAGACAGTGACGGTGGGCCGACGGACAAATACGGGTCCCTATTTTACCGATCTCCAGGACAACAAATGACCTTCTTCAACACCGAAAACATATCCGTCCAACTAGCCCCGCCTGTGGTCAGAGCTGTCAAAAAAGGCCACCCCTGGATTTTCGACAAAGGAATATTGAAGCAGAATAAAACAGCTCAACCGGGCGACCTGGCCATCTTGTACGACCAAAAGCGAACATTCGTCGGGATCGGTCTGTTTGACCCGGAATCGCCCATCACGATTCGGGTGCTTCATCGAGGAAAACCCGCAACACTTGATACCGCATGGATGAAGGAAAAGCTGGAAAACGTTTTCCAGGTAAGAGCTGAACTAATAGATGATCCTGAAACGACAGGATACCGTTTGGTCAGCGGTGAAAATGACGGACTGCCTGGCCTGGTTGTTGACAGATACGATGACACGTTAGTCTTCAAATTGGATACGGTGGCCTGGATGCCACACCTGGATCAACTGGTCTCCATGTTCCGGGATCTGATTCAACCGGAACGCATTGTTCTGCGTATCAATCGAACCGTGGCCGCTGCGCCTTCCTGTCCTGATCATCTCAAAAAGGCCTGTGTGATTTACGGACCTGAATTGACCGGTCCGGTGATATTTCTTGAGAATGGGCTGAAGTTTGAAGCGGAACCGATCATCGGACAAAAGACCGGATTCTTTCTGGATCAAAGGGACAACCGGGCAAGAGTTGGCAAACTTTCCCGGGGACAAAATGTGTTGAATGTCTTTTCCTATACAGGCGGGTTTTCTCTTTATGCCGCAAGTCACGGCGCTAAATCTGTCACCAGTCTTGACCTGAGCAAGCCAGCCCTGGATGCGGCCTTGAACAATTTTCGATTGAACATGCACCTTCCCAACATCGCAGAATCGCCCCACCTCCTGATTTGTGATGATGCGTTTGAAGCTCTGCGCAAACTTGCGGAAGATGGCAAAAAATATGACGTGGTGATTCTTGACCCACCCTCGTTTGCCAGAAAGCGGGTGGACATTCCCGGTGCCTTGAAAGCGTATGAGCGTTTGGTCAAACTGGGGTTAAACGTAC
>DAOVTU010000045.1 GCA_030632925.1 Candidatus Krumholzibacteriia bacterium
AGCACGGCGGGCCGGCCCAGGTTGGCCAGATCAATTTCGAGTCCGGAAACTACGGCGGTCAGTTTTTCGGCAGGCAGCATGTGCGGCTCCCCGTTGGAGGATTGTGAAACGTGTGTATGGGCCAACGATAAACCATGACCTGCGATATACCATGGATTTTCGTGGTGACCTTGTTATGCTGTGGTCGCCAACAAACCCAAATTCAGGAGATGCGCATGGTGGACTCGTCCGGATATTTTGCTGCTGCCGATTTTGCCCCCGTGGCCAGGCGCATGGGCGCCGCTGATCTGCCCGATATCGTCATCCGCACTTTTGAACACTATTACAACCAGTTGGCCGCCGGCCAGACGGGCCTGATTCCCGAGGCGGATATCCGGCCGGTGGCGTCGCTGCCGGGCATGGCTGATATCACGGCCGAGCACGCGAAAATCGGCGCCAAAGCGCTGCCCCACAGTATTTTATTAAAGCTGAATGGAGGACTGGGCACCGGCATGGGGTTGGCCAAGGCCAAGTCGTTGCTCACGGTAAAGGAGGGGCACACCTTCCTGGACATCATCGCCCAGCAGGCTTCCCTGGGTGGCATCCCGCTGGTTTTGATGAACAGCTTCAGCACCCGCGACGATACGCTGGAGGCCTTGAAAAAATATCCCACACTGGGCCAGCAGATCCCGCTGGATTTCCTGCAACACAAAGTGCCCAAGTTGACGGCCACGGACCTGAGTCCCGCCGACTGGCCCGCCGATGAAGAACTGACCTGGTGCCCGCCCGGACACGGCGACATTTACACCGCCTTGATCACCAGTGGCATGCTGGACCAGTTGCTGGCCGCGGGCTACCGCACGGCTTTTGTGTCGAACTCCGACAACCTCGGCGCGGTCATGGATCCGGCCATCCTGGGCTATTTTGTCGGCGAAGACCTGCCCTTCCTGATGGAAGTGGCGGACCGCGCCGAAGCCGACAAAAAGGGAGGCCATCTGGCCCAAAATCCGCAGGGGCAACTGCTGCTCCGGGAGTCGGCCCAATGCCCGTCGCAGGACAGTGACCAATTCCAGGACATCACCCGGCACCGTTTTTTCAATACCAACAACCTGTGGCTGAATCTGCCGGTGTTGCGCGAATTGCTGGACCGTCAGGACGGCATCCTGGGCTTGCCAATGATCCGCAATACCAAGACCGTTGATCCGCGCGACAAGAATTCCACGTCGGTGTTCCAGCTGGAAACGGCCATGGGGTCGGCCATCGAAGTCTTCGCGGGCGCCGGTGCCCTGCGCATAGACAAGTCCCGCTTTGCGCCCATCAAGAAAACCAACGACCTGCTGGATGTGCGCTCGGACAACTACATCCTGACCGACGATTTCCAGGTGCGGGCCAATCCCGAGCGCCAGCTCGAACGGGTGGTCATTGATCTGGACCCGGGCTTCTATGGCTTTGTGGACCAGTTGGAAGAACGCTTTCCCCACGGAGCGCCATCCCTGTTGGCCTGCGAGCGCCTGACCGTGCAGGGCGATATCCACTTTGGCCGGGACGTGGTGCTGTCCGGCGTGGTGGAAATGCGCAACGAAGGCGCCACGCCTTTGAATGTGCCCAATGGTGCCCATATCACCGGCAGCTGGGTCGGATAGGTTGTGCCTCTGAGATTGTGTTTTCTCTCTCCCCTTGCCGGCTTGGCCAACAAGGGGAGTTTTTAATACCCGTAGCTCAACTCATGCTTCCGGTTCCGTGCCAACGCCCTCGTCTCAATGACCTTGTCATAGTATTCCGACCACCTTGGCGGCAGCTCACAGCGCCCCCGAAATAACCGCCCCGAAAATAACTCATCGATCTCCAACGGCCGTTCCATCAACCCCAACTCCATTGCCGGCGTCGGGCTGCTACGCGCTTTCTCACGCCGTCTTTTCATATAGTTTCGCCAGACCAACAAGATCACCAGACGCTCGGCACTGGACTGCCTCCGCTTGGACCAGGCGATCGTCTCACGCTTGTGATTGGCACTGCTGTGACGAATGAGAAGATCCAGTAAGTTTACCGTCCACAAAGAGTTGTTTTTGTCCCGGTGCTGAGATCCTGGTGTGATTCGATGACTGATCTTGGTCTCAAGGGTCCGCATCGAACGCGGATAGGCCCGGTGGTCGTCGCTGTACACGGTCGCAGATTCCGCACCTTTGAGAACGACTTCCAACAACTCACGCATGTCCTTTTCGATAGCCTTCGGGTCAGGGCGACCTAGTTCCCGCTCCAGATTTTGGCGTCGCCGCTTTTGCACGCCAGTCATCCGGCCTTTACGACGTAGCTCGCTATCGGTGAAGTACAGGAAAAAATCGGTCTCCTTGTCGACTGCGACATGATGATGGATCGGGAAGTATTGGCTGTACTCGAACGACTCAAAGCCGTCGACGACGACCTCTGGTGTCGGAGGTAGGTCTTGGGTCATTATGGTGTGAAACAACATACAATGACGGGCAATACGTGAGAGATGCCGGTCGATAGTTTCCGGGCTGACCTTCAAGTCGCGGGCAAGTTGGCGATTTGCCATGCCACCGACAGTCTTCATCAGTATGGACGCATCGAGGTCAGGGCGTTTTTGCCAGTAGGACGACGAGAATGTTTGGGTACTGAAGCTGCGATTGCAGGTCTTGCACGTAAACCGCTGGATACGAGTTGGCTCTTGAAGTCTCCTGAAGTAGCCAATCTTTTTGAAGGGCCAGGGCTCTTCATTGTTGATGTGGTGCAGGCAGTTAGGGTTTGGGCAGTGGGGAGGAGCCCAGGTATTGGTGATCTTTTTTTTGTGTTTCATGTCCGGTCCACCGCAACAAGTGAACCGGACACATTCTCAGAGGCACAACCGTCCGGATAAAGTCCGTCTTCTGTTTGGCGACCGTTTGAACCTTCATGGGCCTCCACGGGAAACGACCGGCAACCGTCCGTTTCCTGTTGAGGCCCATCTTTTGCAAATTCTCCAAAGCAGAGTCTTTTTACGGGTATTGCGCACGGATCAGCCGCGCCTGAATCGATATACCCGTGCAAAATGATAGATTTCGGGCTGAGAGCCCGTGTCAAATGGAGGCAAAAATTGATGGGAAACCTGAAAACCGCCCTGACTTCGACGGTGATGATTGTACTGGCGCTGGCCCTGGTGGGGTGCGGCGGCGATGACAGCACCACCGCCCCGCAGTCCGATACCCTGACGGTCGACAGCGCCCTGGCCGAAGACATCTCCCTGCAGGCCCTCGATGTGGTGAATGATATGGTGACCGAGGTTCCCGATTTTGCCAGTGGCAGCTTTGACGGCTGGGTTATGGCCAAATCGCAACTGGCCAAGGCCAATACCGACTCCGTGGTCTGGGATCCGGCCCAGAGTGCCTGGGTTTTCAGCTACAACGGCCCGCTGTTCGAAGTGCAGCCGCCCAACTATTGGAACATGAGCCTGGAATTGTGGGTGCAATACCGCAATGCCATGGGCCCCATGCAGTTCCCCATTGGCGCAACCGAGATGGAAGTCGACTACGGCATGGGCATGGAGATGCACATGGTCGAAGGCGAGTCTTCGGCTGACATGAATTACCAGATGAATACCAACATGGTGGTCAGCTATCTCGGCGACAGCGGCAGTTACGGCGTTGTGGGCACCGGCGATACGGTGGTCGAGATGGCCGAAGTTGGCCCTGGTGCCTCCGAAAGCGGCCGTTTCTCCATGAATTGGTCAATGGATGTGGCCGTCAGTGCCCAGGGTTGCCCGCTGGGAACCGCTACGATCAATACCCAGCAGTGGGAAATGATCGCGACTTACGACGGCCAGGGCAATGTGAATTGGACCCTGACGGGACCGGGCTACGAAGCTTCGGGCTCCGAAGTGATGGGTTGTGGCCAGCCGGCCTTCTAGGAGAATCACCTGTGGGGCCATGCCTTTAGGCGTGGTCCCAAATTAAGAGTCAACTGCTCTTTGAGTCTGCCGAATACACTCAGGCAGAACAAGTACCCTAACTGATGGAATTGGAACAATGGTCTCATCGCCCGAGTCCCTGGCAATCAGAATAGACGAGGAGGAATCCCAGAGCAGGGCCCGTGTGGTCATCTCGGTGATTTCCTTTGTTGTGTTCAGTGCCTACGGAATCACCAAGGGCCTTGATCAGGGCGGTTCCTTCATACCGGGCCTGATAACGATCATTACCTATCTCACATTTTCGACGATCTGGTACGCCATGGTGAAGCGGTTCCCGGGCAGTTGCCCGCGCCGCCGTCTGCTGACGGTCCTGACTGACCTGGGCATCATGACCATCTTCATGCATCTGGGCAGCCAGCACGTGACCTCGTACTACCCGATTTTCCTGTGGGTGATCATTGGCAATGGTATTCGCTTCGGCGAACGGTTCCTGCAGTTCGGCATCGTGGCCGGCACGTTGGGCTTCGGCTCGTTGCTGGTGTACAACGATTATTGGAGCAGCCATCTGAACCTGGGTTCGGGATTGCTGCTGGGCGTTATTGTGCTGCCGATGTTCTTCATGGGCGTGTTGCGGCGTCTCAAAAAGTTGACGGCCCTGGAAGTCGAATTGGCCAAGTCCAAACTGGCTGACAAAGCCAAGGATCAATTTTTGGCCACCATGAGCCACGAAATACGCACGCCGATGAACGGTGTGCTGGGCATGGCCGAAACCCTGCGCGAAACCGATCTGGACGAGCAGCAACATGAGCACCTGGAAATCATCACGCGCTCGACCGAGTCGCTGCTGCACATCATCAACGACATCCTGGACTATTCCAAGATCACGTCCAACAACCTGACCATCGAGGTGGTGCCCTTCGACCTCAAGCAGGTTGTTGGCGACGTTCACCACCTGTTGCGTTCGACCGCTGAGAACAAGAATGTCGAACTGATTCTCGACTATTCGGTCGAGACTCCGCGCCATTTCAGGGGCGACCCCACGCGTTTGCGCCAGATCATTTTTAATCTGGTGGGCAACGCCATCAAGTTTACCGCGGCCGGTCACGTGAAGCTGAGCTGCATCGTGAATCCCAAGGACTCGGCCCGCATGCAGTTGATCGTCGAAGACACCGGCATCGGCATCCCCGAGGACCGCCTGCTGGCGGTATTCCAACAGTTTGAACAGGCCGACAACAGCACCACCCGTCAGTTTGGCGGTACCGGGCTGGGCCTGGCCATCAGTCGCCAGTTGGCCCTGCTCATGGGCGGCGACATCAGCGTGCTCAGTGGCGTGGGTGAAGGCAGCGTTTTTACGGTGGATCTGGATTTGGAAAGATGTGAGGCGCCGTTGAAGCCGACAGCCCCGGCTCTTCCGGCCGACCTGCCCGACTTTGGCTACAAGGCCCTCGTCGTCGAAGACAACAAGTTCAACCAGATCGTCATGAAGAACCTGGTCAAGCGCATCGGTATTCAGGTGGATATCGCCGAGAATGGCTCAGAAGCCCTCGAGATGGTGGACCAGGATGACTACGACCTGATTTTCATGGATGTGCGCATGCCGGTGATGAATGGCCACGAAGCGACGCGCCAGATCCGGGCCCGCGAGGACAAACTGGCGGAGATTCCCATCCTGGCGGTGACCGCCGAGGCCACCAAGCACGATATTTCAGAATGTCTGGCGTCGGGAATGAATCTGCATTTGGCCAAGCCATTGCGAGTGGCCGATCTGGTCGAGGCGATCAATTCGTTGAATTTGCCTCTGCCCCAATCTGCCTAAATCCGATCTGCCTAAATCCAGTCTGCCCGAGTTCCCCGCTATTTTATCCGTGCCCTTCCATGGCCTTGGGCTGCACCGGTTCGACATAGTCGGCCCGGCGATTTTGCGCCTGCACCAAACGCTCGATCATGCGCAGGTCGCGGCCGGTGAGCTTGAGGGCCGCGTCGACCCAGATCCTGGTGATCTGAATCAGCTCTTCGTAGGTGACCGGATTGACACACTGCCGGATGCGGCTCATGGCCACGTGAGAGTTGCCGCGTTTCTGGTGGCGCCGGATGAAGTTCACGGTGGCCAGTTCGCCTTCGCCGTCTTCAGCCAGCACATCGACCAGACCCAGTTCGTGCATCTCTTCGGCGGTCAGCAGTTCGCCACTCATGATGATGCGCTCGGCGGTGCCGGGGCTGGTTTTGCGGATCAGGAAACTGTAGGCGCCCATGCCGGGAATGAGGTTGAATAGAACCTCGGGCAGGCCAAACTTGGCGCTGCGTTCGGCGATCACGACGTTGCTGCTGACAGCGGCTTCAAAGCCTCCGCCGAGGGCGTCGCCCTGCACCAGCGTGATGGTGGTCAGCGGCTGCTCGAAGTTGACCGCGTTGGGATGCAGCACGTCGATGCAGGCCTTTGCATACTTGAACAGACCGCTTCGATCCTGGTTGCGGATCAGGCCGGCAAAAAGTTGCAGGTCTCCGCCAAGGTTGAATACTCCGGGCGTGCGGCTGGCCAATACCATGTAGCGGATCGGCAGGGTGGCCGGGTCGCCTTCGCCGCCACGGTTGACGCGCACCATCTGCGCCTGGAACCGGTGCAGCTCATCGAGCAGGTTCATATTGAAACAGGGACGGGCGTGAGGGGTCAGGTAATACCACAAGGCCTTTTGCTGGGCATCGTATTCCACCTCGACCTGGTCGTAGGGCCCCCACACCGGGGATGAATCATTTTCGATGTCGTGTCTCATTGTTGCCTCCCGGTTGCCGCCTGTTTCGCTGGAAACAAAACGTTAACCAGTGCTGTTTTATCTGATATTGAAATTTGCTTCTCCCCATAAAATCTCTCCAAGTCTGCGCATGATATCATAGGAAATGATGAACCGTAAAACTATATATTGTTTACAGTTGTAAGGTCTTTCTTTAGCTCTTTCTGAAATCAAGCTCTCAAAGTGGTGGAATAATGGGAGGTTGTTCTCCAAAAATCTCAATGTTCACCGCACGAGGTCGATAATCCAGAGAGAGGATTGCAGAAAAAGGCATGAAATATCAGATGCTGGATTGAGCAGGGGATTAAGAAATGGCCGGAATAAAATCACAGATCTTTGACACAAATTCTGAATTTGCACCCACCGGGCTGGCCGCCAAGGCTTCCGAGGTGGACATGGAGTTCTGCGCCCAGCTCATACAGCGCGCCGGTCGCTTTCTCGAAGAAGGCGATGTTGAGGCAGCCGAAGCCAGCCTGCGCAGAGGTCTCGAGCGCGTGCCCGAGCACCAGGAATGTGTGGCCTATATGGCGGTGTGCCTGGCGGCAGGCAAGCGCAAATATGTCACGGCCGAAAAGCTGGTCACGAACATCATCAACAAAAATCCGTACGATCCCACTGCCTGGTACGCCCTCGGTCGGGTGAACCTGCTCGGCGGCCGCCGTGAACAGGCCTTCAAGAATTTCGAGAAGGCCAAACGCGTGTCGCGGGGCGATCGGAAAATCGAAGTCATCGTCGACGACATGGATCCCCGCCGTGAACCCGTCATGTCTTTCTTGCCCCGCAACCACATCGCGAACATCTGGTTCGGACGGCTGCGGTCAAAACTGAACTGGTAGGAATCCGCTAGTCTGTTTTTTGCCAGACCGACATTTGACTCACCGAGTGTTGGTACTTGCGCCGGGTTTCGCGGATCACGAATTCCACGTCACGGGCCTCGCCCAACTGCCGGAAGTGGGGGGCCAGCTCCCGCCGCAATCCTTCCAACGTTGTCACGTTTTCTCCGTCGACTTTTTTGCCGCCCAGCCACTGCTCCACCGGGGTGAATTCTTCCAGCCAGGTGTAGGGTGAGAAGAGCACCAACACGCCACCGGAAGTCATGCGCTCGCGGATGTTGGTCAGGAAGCGGCTCGGCTCATACAACCGGTCGATCAGGTTGCAGGCCAATACCAGATCGTAATCCTTGAACTGGGGCTTCAGGTTGTGGGCATCGCCCTGCCAGAATTCGACCTTCTGTTGCACATCGGCCAGGCCCAACTCTTCCAGGGTCTTCTCGTGATACGAAACCAGCTTGCCTTCCTCAGGTAACGCGTACTTGATGCGCCCTTTTTCCTGCATCTCATGGCCCACCTTGATGAAGCGGGCTGAAAAATCGATACCAGTTACGAAGTCGCAGAAATGGGCCAGCTCGAAAGCCGCCCGGCCAGTGGCGCAGCCCAAATCCAGGGCCCGTTTGATGGGCTTGTCCCCGATGACCTCGCGGCACAGTTCGGCCGTGACGCGGGGGAAGTTGGCCACGCCGTGATAGTCGGCGCCGTAGTGGAATTCGCAATACTGGGCAATCAGATCATCGGACTCGTACACATCAGCCTCCAGGTTCACAGTTTGGGCAGATTCGATATAGCGGAAGCCCGCGTGCTGGTAAAAGTGCCGGCGGAAGGCGTAACGCGCGTGGAGGGTGGCCTCGTTGCCGGTGCTGATCCACGAACCGCCCTTCATCAGGTTGTGTTGGGTGTCGAAAGTCGGCACCGAAAAATCATCGTAGACCGGATGCACTTCAAAGCCCGGGTAGCCGCCGATGGGCGTCTCGGTCCACTGCCATACGTTGCCCTGCACATCGCCAAAGCCTGCCGTGAGGTGCCGGTCCACGGGGCACGATGAGGCGTCGTGGGCCAGATTGATATTGCCTTCGCCGCCGTTCCACTCGGGCTGGTCAGGTCGGCCGGCGTGGTTGAGCAGGCCGTGCCATTCGGCCTCGACAGGCAGCCGAATGGGCTTACCCGTCACTTCGGCTTTCCAGTTGCAGAAGGCCTTGGCTTCGAGCTGGTTCACTTCCACGGGCCAATTCCAGGGCATGTCTATCATCTCGGTCATGCAGCGCAGTTGGAATCCCTGGTCGACATCGCCGTGCCAGAACACGGGCTGGGTCGATTTCTTGTAGGTCTTCCAGGCCCAGCCTTCTTCGGTCCACCAACTTTCGCTGCCGTAGCCGCCGGCCTCGACGAACTCGCGGAACTCGCCATTGCTCACCAGAAATTTCGCGGCCTTGAAAGGCGTGACGTTTTTCTTCAGGCTGCCGTACTCGTTGTCCCAGCCGTAGAGGTTGTGGCTGTGGTCCTTGCCCAGAGTCACCGGGCCGCCGGGCACTTCCAAAAGTTCGTTGGCAGGCGCCGGGCCGGACTCCTGGCATACAGCCCAGTCCGGCGTGGATTGCACCTGATCCAGGGGCAACTGCCGGATGAGCACCGAACTGGTCTCCAGATGAATGCGCTCGTGCTCGATGCCCATCAGGATCGTCCAAAAAGGATCAGTCCAGGTCACGGGCATGTTCAGAGGCATCTCGTCGATCACCTTTTCGATGACCGCCCGCACTTCATTGCGATACTTGTACACGTCGGCCACCGCAGGCCAGGTGTAGTTTTTATCGTCCAGATCGTCCCAGCTCATTTCGTCCACACCAATGGCGAAGGCCGATTCGAATTCCGGATTCACCCGCTCGGTGATGATCTTGGCCAAGGCCAGCTTGTTGACAAAGAACGTCGCGGTGTGGCCCAGATAGAAGATCAAGGGGTGCCGCAGGCGGTCGGCGCGCATGAAATAGGCCTCGTCGCCCTTCATGACCTCGAACAGCTGCTCGTACAGCTCCCAGGTCGAAGTGAAATAATCACGGATTTCCTGACGCTTGGCATCGGCGGTTCCCTGATTCAGAACGGGCGTGGTTTGCACCTTGGCGCGCATGTTGTCTCCAGCGGTTTCTGGTTCGAGTTGATTCGATCTTTGCAGAATAACGCCATTACAATTTATGACCATGTTAAAAATCCGCCGGACGTATTATCATGGTGCCCATGAAAAACACACTCGCGATCTTCTGTTTCTTCTTGTCGGGATTTGCCGGATTGGTCTACGAAGTGGCCTGGATCCGTCGCGCCTCCCTGGTCTTTGGCTCCACCACCTGGGCTCTCAGCACGGTTCTGGCCGTCTTCTTTGGCGGTTTGGCCCTGGGCAGCTGGCTGTTTGGACGCTGGGGGCAACGGGTGACGCGGCCCATCCGGTTGTACGCCCTGCTGGAGCTGGGGTTGGCGGTGCTGGCGCTGCTTTCGTTGCGGGCTTTCGCCTGGGTCGATGGCTTTTACGGGGTGGCCTACCGGGGCGCCGTGGCGGTCAGCGTTGATGGCGATGGCCTGCAGTGGCTCACTGCCGGCGGGCAACTGACCGTCATGCGGGTGCTTTTGGTGGCATTGGTCCTGTTGCCGCCGACCTTTGTCATGGGCGGCACGTTGCCGTTGTTTTGCCGGCAGTTTGTGGCTGATCCCGGTCGCATCGTGCGCAATCTGGGCTTGCTCTATGGCATCAACACCCTGGGCGCGGCATTGGGCACGCTGGCGGCGGGTTTTCTGCTCATCCCACAGATCGGTGTTTCGGGAGCGGTTGGAGTGGCAGCCGGGATAAATATCCTGCTGGCGGTCACGGCCTTGGCGTTGCGTTTTGAAGCCCTGCCGCCGGTCTCGAAGTCGGCTGAGCAGGCAGAGCCTTACGAATCCGGGATGGCTTCGACCGGCACCCGATTTGTGATGCCCGCGCTCTTCTTCACCACCGGATTGGTGGTTGTCGGTGCCGAAGTCTTCTGGTCGCGTTTCCTTTCCCTGGTCATCCGGGACAGTGTGACCACCTACACCATCACCTTGGCGGTGGTGCTGTCGGGCATCGTGCTGGGCAGCCTGCTGGTCAGCTGGTTGGAAAAAAGCGGTCGCCTGGAGCGGGCTTCCTTGACCCTGCTGTTCGGAATTTTCCAACTGGGAGCCGCCTTGTCGGTCACCCTGTTGATGTTTCTGCCGGCCAGCCTGTGGTTGGGCCTGGGCGAAGGCGTATTGCCGTTTTTCCTGCTCATGTTGCCAGCCACCATTTTGTCCGGCGCCAGTTTTCCCCTGGCCAACCGTTTGGTCTTGAACAACCCGGCTTTGGCTTCGGCCAGCGTGGGAAGGATGACGGCCCTCAACACCCTCGGCGGCATCGCAGGCTCGCTCTTGGTGGGGTTCTTTGTTCTGCCCCAACTGGGCC
>DAOVTU010000439.1 GCA_030632925.1 Candidatus Krumholzibacteriia bacterium
AGGCTGCTTCGTACTGGGTTTCGGTGAGTGGAGTCTCGCCCTGTGGTGTTTGCACGGTTTTGCTGCCGCATTCTTCACAGTGATGGATGTGGATCTGATGCGGCGCGCGTGCGGTTGCCCCCCGGGGGGCACTTTCCGGGGCGTCGGCCAAGGCTTCGACCATGTCGAGCAGGAGCTGGGCTTTGTCGCCGCGATGGCCGATTTTTTCCAAGGCGGCTTCATAACGCGCATTCTGAATCGCCGTGAGTTCGAAACCTATACGAATCGGGGGAGGTGCTGCCGCCACCACCGGCACCGTGCGCGGCATCAACTCGCCTTGGTCGGGATTCGTCTTCTGATTTTGTTTCGCCACATCCCTGGCGTGCCTCACCTGGGCGATCAATTCCCGCCGCGATTTTTCCTGCGCCTCTTTCAGCCAGTCCTTCTCATTGGCCGGGTCCGCCACGGTCGCGATTTCCCGCGCCACGGTGTAGCCGATTTTGCCCGTCGCCATTTCCTCTTTCACAGCAGGCAACTCTTCCAGCTTCTTGGCCAGCCGCATAAAGTCCCCAGCTTTGGTGGATGAAAACTCCAACTCCTCCAGTGCATACGCGCGCATGGTGCTGTACCCCAATTCGCGGTACAACTCGCGCCGCATGATCTCCCCGAACCACAACACCGCGCAATGCTGCGCCTGGTTCATGATCTCCACACTCTTCTTAAGGGCAATATGGGCTTGAGAAGCGCCGAGACCGGAGCGGTATACAGGCATATTGGTCATGGTTCTGTCCTTGGAAAAAGGTCCCTGGGGAGGTGCGTTTAAGATACTGAAATCTTGAGCAAAAAGCAAGTTAAACAGTTGAAAAATAAGATAGTTGTATTATTCGACCCCGTTCAGATAATTAATTATTCAACTACCACCGCTGGTTTTCCCATCCCGCCTCGTTAGGTGTTTGTAAGGCAGAAGAACCACAACACCGCAAATTCGGAGGTCGGAAAATGAACACGCGCAAAAACACATTCATGGTCAGTGCTTTGGTGGCACTTCTGGTAGTCAGCATGGCAACGGTCGCATTGGCTCAGGGCCCGGGACAGGGACAAGGCCGCAACGGCAAGGGCAACGGACAAGGCCAAGGTCAGGGACAAGGCGAATTTGGACCCCAGATGCAAATCGAACGCATGGCCAAACGCCTCGATCTGAGCGCCGACCAGGTCGCTTCCATCAAGGAAATCCGCGAAAGCGGCCGCACCGAAAATCAGGAAATGCGTAAGCATGCCATGCGTCTGCGCAACGAAAAACGCGGCGAGATGCTGAAGGACGACCCTTCGACGAAGACAGTTTTGGCTCTGACCACCGAGCTCGGCGACTTGCGCACCAAGATGCAGGTCAACCGCATGGAGAACCGCCTGGAAGTGCGGAAGGTGTTGACACCGGAGCAGCGTGACAAGATGCTCCTGTCCGGCGAAGGCCGTGGCGACAAGAATGGCCGGGGCGAGCGCTTTGGCCAGGGCAGCCAGCGGGGCAACGGCAACCAGCAAGGCAATTGCAACCAGCAGGGCCAGGGCCGCGGCAACAACAACGGCCGCAACGGCTCCAACCGTGGCAACGGCTCGGGCAACGGCAACTGGTAAACTGAATCCGGATCGGCAGGGTGAAGATTGTATTCCGACATGGACGACGACACTCTGATGATCCGGACCGCAGAGGGCGAGGAGGCGGCATTCCGTTTCCTCGTCCAACGTTGGGAAAAGGGTGTGTTGGCCTTCCTGATCCACATGCTCGGCTCGGTCGAAGAAGCGGAAGATCTGGTCCAGGACACCTTTATACAGGTCTTCAACAAAGCGGCCAAATACGAAGCCCAGGGATTGTTCAAGAGCTGGCTTTTTCGCATCGCGGGCAACCTGGCCCGCAGCCGGCTAAGACGGCGCAAGGTTCTCAGGTGGGTGCAATTCGACACCACCGAACACGATACGCCGGGGGCAGATGAAGGGGCTTTGGCCCATCTGGAAAAAGAAGAAGCGAAAACGAAAGTGCGATCGGCGGTGGCCACACTGCCGGCCCGACAAAGAGAAGCCCTGGTGCTGCACCGTTTCCAGGGATTGAAATACAAGGAAGTGGCTGCGGCCATGGACACGACGGTGCCAGGGGTGGAATCGCTGATTCAAAGGGCGATGGCCGCCCTGAAAGTGGAACTGGCTGGAAAGGGTGATTTGTGATGAAACACGTGGGCGACAAAATTCAGGCATTCGTGGCCGGAGAATTGTCCGGCACCGAACAGCAATTGGTTGCTGATCACTTGGCGCAGTGCCCCGAGTGCGCTGCCGAAGAGACCGAGGCCCGCCAGTTGTGGGATCTGTTGGAGGCCGCGGAAGTTCCGGAGAGCATCCCCGCTGAAAGCGCCTGGCCCGAAATCCAGGCCCGCACCTTTGGCCGCTCCCAAAGCACCCTGCTGTACGGCGGTGGCTTGTGGAGCAAAACCGGTATCGCGGCGACGGCCTTGGCGGCCGGGTTGGCTTTGGCCATCCTGCTGCCCGGCGGCGGTTCCAGCGACAAGGTCCTGGCCAGTGACAGCGAGGCCTCCTGGGGCAGCTCGTTCTGGCTGGACGAACAATCTGATGCCGGCTTCAGTGAAATGTGGCTGGCGACGGCGACCGACGGGAGCGACTCGTGAAAAAGGGCTGGATGATCCTGCTGCTGATTTCCCTGGGCCTGAATCTGGGTCTGGCTTCGCGATTGGTGCGTCCGGGACAGCAGGTTGCCTTGCCGGGATCTGGTGGCGGGCCGCAGGGAGGGCCGCGCTGGGAGCGCCCGGCGCCTGGCGATACCACCGCCTGGCGCAGTTTTATGGGGCGCAGGGTGGACCAGTTGACCCGGCGCCTGGACCTGAGCCCCGAGCAGGTGGAACGCTTCAAGGCCGCCCAATCACAGATCGGCAGTCCGATGCGCCACAAGCGTCGGGAGCTGTTCCAGACGCGGGCCCATTTGGGCGAATTGATGGCGGCGGAGATAGTCGACCGGGCTGCTGTGCGGCAGGCGATGGCCGAAATGGGCCGCCGGCAGGCCGAAATGGACTCCCTGGCGGCCGAGACCGTGCTGGGCGAGTTGGAGATCCTGGACCCCGACCAGAGGGTTCGTTACCTGGATTTCATGCCTGATGGCTCAAGTCGTCAAGGTGGGCGAGGCCGACGAGGACGCGACCTGATGGGGCAGTAGCCTGATCGGGCCATCTGGTCCTGTTGCTGGCGCTGAGCCAGAATAATCCAGGTTGACAGCCTTGACCCCGATTTCTTAATTATTACGTGCGATGTAGGGCGACAGAGCCCCGTTGATGCTTCTTCCCCACCCCAGTCTGGGTCCGATGCAGCTGCAGCGGGTTCCGACCCGGGCATCCGACATTTCCGAGTTGACCGATTTTTCCCGAAATATTCCCGAGGGGGGATTCTTCATGTCCAAAGTGCGATTTCTGTTGTTGGTGAGCCTGCTGATGGTATTGGTAGGCGTTTCGATGTTGGCCGGTTGCCGTTCCGCCCACACCACCAGCGCCATCCTGTACATCGACGAACAGAACTACGACAAGGCCGTGCAGGTGATCCACGAAGGGTTTGAATATCGCGACGATGAACCCGACGCGTTCTATTACCTGGCCGAAGCCTACAGCTATCTGGCAGAGGAAGCCGTTGAGGCGGATGACTATGCCGAGGCCACGAAAAACTATGAGCTGGCCTACGACGCCTACTCGCGCTCGGTGGAATTGAATCCCGAAGAGTATACCGAGAAGTCGGCCGAGGCTCTGGATCACAACTACCAGAACCGCATGCGCGA
>DAOVTU010000554.1 GCA_030632925.1 Candidatus Krumholzibacteriia bacterium
AAAATTGTTGGCCCGCGGTTCGACCAGATCGCTGGTGATGGGGCCCAGCCAGGCCTGCTGACCAGGCAAGAGCACCGCCCGGATATTCACGCGATGAGTGTCCTGGTCCAGGTCCAAACCACGAGTCACCCAACGCGCAAAGGGGAAGCCCGCCTCGCCCGTTCCGACCAGCACCCGGTCGATACCCCGCTCCAGGCCCTCGGCACTGAAAGTGTGGCCGGGCCGCGGCAACCAGGTCGACAACAAGTGTTCACGTCCCGGAAAATCGTCGCCGCTCAGATCCCACTCGCCCACGGTCCACAACGGTCCGGGCGCAACGGCCAGCGTATCGCCCCGCGCCAACACCGCTACCGACAAATGCCCACGGGCCAGCCAGCGGTCCCGCAATCGGGTCTCCACCGGGCGGACCACCAGAAGCGTATCGTCCTGGGCCCCAGCCACCCCGGCCACCAGCAGTCGCAAATGATCCAGGCTCGAGTCGGCCGCAGCCACAGTCAGGCCGGCTTCCGAAGCGCTCAGGCCCCGCAACCAGCTCTGGTCCAGCACGCGCCAGCGTTCCTGTTGTTCCAAGGCGGCCCGGTTGCCTTCGGACCGATCCAAAACCACGGCCGTGGGCCGTCCGGCCACCAGGGCCGGCCACAGGCTCAGCAGCAACACCAGCCATGCAAGCCCCCTAGAACCGGGCTGTTGTTTCCAGACGCACATTGTGCTGCCACCTCCTGTCTTCACGTTTTTGGGTGAACCAACTGGCCGCCACCGAGAGCAGGCCGGATGGATCCCAGGCCAGGCGCAGTGACGACTCGATATTGCGACCCGGCTGAGGAAAAAAGAATGGCCGAACTGCGCCTGGCGGTTCTTCCGAATCCACGTTGGCAAAGCGCAAATCGCCTTGCAGGGTCCAGGCCTTGCGCAACCTCGCGCGCCCCGTGGGCCGCAAGGCGATTTCCTTCTGCTGCACACCCGAGATGTCGTCCCGGCGTTCGATGTATTCGCTTTGCAGCCCCAAACGCAGGTTGGTGGTTGGGCTATAGGTCCAGCCCACTTCGTACCGCCGGCTGAGGATCAAGAAGCTGCGGCGCGAACTCAGATCGCCTTCGGCAGTGTAGCGGCGGTCGTCTTCGCGTTGCCAGCGCAGTTTCAGGGCGCTGCGCCGCGTCAGGTTGATGTTCCCGGTCATCTGCCAGGTGCGGTCGGTGCGGTCTTCGGGATGGTCGGCGAATTGCCGATCCACCGTTTCGCGAAACGAAAATTTCGCGCGCAGATCCACCGTGCGCAGATGCTTCAGGAACACCAGTTCTTCTGAGAAATTCAGATCGCCTAAAACGGCGGTTTCTTTGTCAAAAATTACGTTGGGGTCCAGCGTCAGCAGCCCGCCCACATCATCGGTGGTGCTGCGCCCCCCCATCGAGGCCAGGGTCATGGCCGTCCATTCGCTGTACCAACGGTCGTCGCCCAAAAACTTGAACCCCTGCCGGTAGTTGAGATCCGCCACCACGCCGGTAGTCGCCACCAGGCTGTCGGTGCCCACCAGCACCATTTCGTGGTCGCCCTGGCCCGGCCCGACAAAGAGACCGTCTTCATCAAATTCGCCCTGGCCGTCGCCCACAAAGACGATCTGGCGATCCAGCACTTCGGCGCGGCTGTTTTCCACGCGGTAGCCCAGCGACCAGTCACTGGCGGTGCGATCCCAGGTGCCAGCCAGGTTCACGCGCCCAAGTCGGGTGGTTTGGTCCTGCCCACCTGGCTGTTTGATCTGCCGCAACGTGCCTTCGCCCACCAACCGCATACCCGCAAATCGACCGGTCGAGACGCCGCCCCGCGTGGTGCGACTGTCCCGTTGCAATTGCCACTGCCCAGCGGTCAGGGAATCAGCCAACCCGCGCACGAAACTCGCATTCCAGGCCAAGGCACCACCCGGACGCGAAGCCAATCCGGCCCCATATTCTTCCAGCTGGTAGCCCGCCGCGCGGGCACCAGTGATTTTGCCGTCTTCCCAGCGCCGCAATTTGTGATTCACCGTGGGCACCAGTGGGCCCACGCTCCAACTCAACTCGTGGGTGCGGTTGGCCCGCCGGATTTCCAGCGGATCGGCCGTGTCGTCGGCCTGTGCCTTTTGCACCAGATGCCGCCCACGCCCGCCCCACAACTCCCACTCGGCCCGCCCTTCAAGTTGTTCGGCCGCCAACGAATCACCGTGCCGCAAACTGCCCAGATGCCCGGCCATTTGCAGGTGATCCCCCTCGGTGCCGGTGCGCCAGGTGCCGGCCAGCCGCGACTCGCGTTCGGACTCGTCCAGAAAGCCCAAACGCCGGGCCCGATCATCCAGGCCCCACTGGTCGTAGTCGAAAATCGTCTTGTGCACCTGGAAGGGCTTGAACTCGCCGTCTTTCTGCTCCCACGAACCGACCAGGTCCACTTCACCCAACTGGCGGTCGCCCAGCGACAGGCTCTGCCCACGCAAACGGCCTTCCACCCGACCTGCGCCACCGTTGTTGTCGTCGTTGTCCAAATCCGACAGCTGATTCAGGTCCATCACGCCCGCGTTCCATTCCGCACCCAGGAAGCTGCCGGATGTATCGCCCACATCGGCTTGAAAAGTGGCCACACTCTGTTGCCCGGGCATGGGAATCGGGCGGCCGATCAGATAACTGCCCTGCTGGGCTCCCACATGCAGGAACACCTGCTGTCCTGCGGCGGTCAAACGGTCCAGACTGTAGTCACCGACACCCGGCCCGATGTAGAAAAAAGCCACGTCAAAGTCGCCATCCAGCTCGTTGAACACGTAAATGGTCTTGGTGCCGTCCAGCTGTTCGTCGTACTCGCCTTCACCAGGCACCGCCGGGCTCACCCCACCGGCCATGGCCAGGGCCGGGTCGTCACCGGCAGCCCGCAGAATGGCTTCGTCGTTTTCACCCAACTCACCGGTTCGCAGGCGGCTGGGGTCATCCCGTTCCCGGATGATGCGCGCACTCACGCGCCCCGGCAGGTCCACGCCGGGCACTTTAAACTTCACGCCCACGCCTCCGCCCACAACGGTGCGGCCATAGGGTCCTTCGCCCTCTTCGAATTCCACCACGATGGTCGACTCGGCGGTCA
>DAOVTU010000626.1 GCA_030632925.1 Candidatus Krumholzibacteriia bacterium
CGAATTCCAAGCACTGCCGAAGTTGGAGCTGACCCATAGGGCGCGCGAGCCGTAGGCCAGGAATTGCGAGTTACCGGTCGGTGATACTTCGAGTGGCGCGTAGAAGAGCTGTTGATCAACTCCTGCCGGGTGTGCCGGGACGACGCGGGTTGGATCGAGGGCCGAGTCCCAGACCCGTCCCACAGTTGAACCGCGCATGACCCGATTGTTATAGGTGATCATATAGTTGTGAGGATTGTTACGGTCGACCACGGCGTGCCCGCCGTCGCCCGGCGTGACGTGCAGCCACGTTTCCTCGCCGGTATACCGTAATCCACCATTGTCCTGGGTGCCCACAAACAATACCGCTTCGCTCCTCGGATGGAGGCCGAGGTATTGGGTCTCCAGGGATTGGATACCCGTGTTTTTGTGCACGAATACGTCGTTGCCGGATGCGTTCGCATCGGCGGCATAGTAAACACCGCCGTCACAACCGAGCCACATTTCCCGCGCTGAACCCGGGCGGAAGCGGAGCCGGTGAACGTCGGCATGGGTGGATGCCCCCAACCAGGTGGAATTCGTTACGTTGGTGCCGGTGAGTTGCAGCCGGAACGTTGCCGCCGACCAGGCATCGGCAGCCGCACCCCGTGTGGTGGAGCTTGCGATGAACAGCGTATTGACGTTAGCCGGGGAAACCTCCAGGCACATATCGTACCACAGTTGATTTTGTGGCAGGTTGGGAACCGGCCCCGCAGCCGTGGGGACATTCGTGATCGGATTCCACCCCGTCCAGGCCCCAGCCGCATTGGGACGGGTAGTGATGTGGACATTACCTAACGCATTGAACGCATATAGCGTATTGATATTCCCTCGCTGAACCGCAAGCATCACCCGATTGGTGTTGGCGAGCGTTGGGTAACCGGCAACACGCACCCAGGCGTGGCCGTTGGTCGATTCATAGATGTCGCCACCGTAACGCGCCGCGAAAAAGCTCGTTTGGCCGCTCTGACGCGCCACGACCATTGAGGTGAACCTGTTAGGACGTCCCGGCACCGCAGCAGGACCGGGAACCGCTTTGCGCACCCAATGATACACCGAAGCGCCGACATCGATCGGCTGGCGCCGAAATATGCCATTGGTAGTTGCGGCAACGGCGCGCTCCGGGTCGGCCGGATCGACCGCAATGGCGTAAAATCCGAATCCCACGAGCGGTACATCCGATCGTTCGCGCCGCCACGTGACGCCACCGTCATCCGAAACCAGTGGACCGGTTCCCAGGTAGCCGTGAAATGCCTCCCCGGTGCCGACATACACGCGGTCCGGATTGTTCTCATCGATGGCGACGGCCCCAATGGCCATGGTGTCAACCGTTTGCCCCCCGGCCGGCATCTCAGGATCGAGGTCGAATCCCTGCATGGTCGAATACCAGTGCTCGCCGCGATCATCGGAACGCCACACGCCGGCATTCGATGTCGCGGCGTACACACGCCGTCCGTCGGGCGCAATCGCCAGATCGGGCACGCGGCCGCTGACCACGGGACTGGAGAATCCCTGTCCGCGACGGGCGGTGGCCGGACCGATCGGCTTCCAGCTGTTGACCCGCACGGGTGCAGCCGGCAGCGGCCCCGCAACAAGGGTTGCCGCCGTGATGGTCTTGCCCGCGGCCTTTGCTTCCGCGACTGCCAGGGTTGCCGGATTGCGCTCATCGGCACTGAAGACATCATCCTCGTGCGTGACGAGTGCAAGCAAACGATAATGGGTTCCGGCAGCCACGGCACCGAGCTTTGCCAGCCGGTCTGAAGACAGGTCAAACCGCACGACCGCCAGTGCACCCGGCCGCACATCGTCCAGCACATGCTGTCCGAGCGTGTGCCAGCCATTACCGGTGACGACTTCACCGCGCTGAAATTCGAGCTGATAGTCATTGGGCAGGTCCGGTACGCTGCCGTCAATGCGCGCAATAAGAAGCGCCGCGCGGACGCGATGGGCCCAGGCCGTTCCCTTGTTGTGCACCTGCACGTACACGCGCGAGACGATATTCATGATGGCCGGATCGCCCGGCACACCGACACGGGCGGCTTCATCGGAGATGACACCGGTAAAGCGGGCAAAATCGATGCCTTGGTCTTCTTCAATGACATAGGTCAGATTGGCATCGGGTGTGTCGACTTTGATATCCGGGCTCGTGTTGGCCGTCACTTGACGTCGTGCGCCGGGATTGGCGTTGTTGTCCGTGGGATCATCCTGGGGTAAAACAAAATCGGTGCGGTAGCCCGAATCGACCTGATGGTCACGCACCAGGAGTTTGACATCCGGGGTGTCCTCGGCGGCAAGCCTGCGTTCAAAAACCCCGCGTCCCAGCGTCGCGGCCCGCAGGAGACGGCTGCCGCCCTGCAGCAACAGGTGCAGGACGGGAACTTCCGGCAGGCCATCATTGGAAGCCGTCCAGTTCCCGCCTGAATCGGTGGATTGCCAGATACCCAGATCGGTGCCGACATACAAATTCGTCGGGTTGACGGGATCGACAACGACCGCATTGGCCTGGGTCTGGGGCAGCTGATTGGCGGCCGGCGCCGCCGGATTCTGACGTGATGCCCAATTGGCACCGTCATAAAACCACAAGGTTGAAGTTTAGTATCTCCAAGTTTGTCATAAAAAGTACCCAAGCCTTCTGAATTTAGAAGATGATAGACCCCTTGACACCCTTTACAACAAAAAAAGAGTGGGC
>DAOVTU010000586.1 GCA_030632925.1 Candidatus Krumholzibacteriia bacterium
CCGGCCCGCACCATCATTATCAGGTGTACGGTCAGGCCCGTAAAAAAGAGCAGGCTGCCAATGAGGGCAAAGTGCTTGCCCTGCATTGAGCGCACTGCCACCAGCAGCAGGTATACTACCAGGGCTCCCACAATCAGCGTGTCCCAGGGTTCTGCCAGGAATCCTTCGCGCGGTTTGGAAGTCGACATCAGGAAAATGAACAGCCCCGCGCTCATCAGCAGCAGGTCCCATATTTCCAACTCCCGCTTGCTGGCCAGCAAAACCAGCAGGAAGATACCAGGGTAAACCAGGATGCTGCCCAGATGGAAGCCCACGCCCAGGCCCAGCAGGTAGACCATCAGTAACAGCAATTGGTTGGATCCGGGATTCTCGCGGTGGTCATACCAGCGAATGGCCAGCCAACTGAGGCAGGCCATCATGAAGGCCGACAGGCCATAAACTTCGGCCTCAATCGCGTTGTTCCAGTAGGTCTCGGAGAAGGCGAGAAATAACGCGCCCACCACGCCACCGACATGGGCCAGCCAACCCGAATCCGGATCGCTGCGGCGGCTCAGTTCCCAGATCAAAAGGTAGATGAACATCACGGCCAAGGCGCTGAAGAAGGCGGACATGAAATTCACCGCCCAGGCGGTGTTCATGCTCGCGGTGGTGATGTCGGCCTGGCCAAACATCACGTCAAAGACCCGGCCCACCAAGACGTACAACGGCGTGCCCGGCTGATGCGGCACGCCCACGATGTGGCTGGTGGTGATGAACTCGCCCGCATCCCAGAACGGCGTGGTCGGGTTCAACGTCATTACGTAAACGGCCAGAGTCAGCGCAAAAACGCCAGCGGCGATCAACACCTGCGGCCGGCGGTACCATTTTTCGGTCAAGAGAACACCTTCATGCAAGAGAACACCCTCAAAATCGGAATCCGTTTTATTGCGGCGGAGTTTCCGTAGCCAGAGAGCCTGAAGCTCCCAGCCGCAGAATTTATCACACCTTAGGCAATTGGGAACAGAATTGTGCAACCGTGGGATTGCTTATCGGTTCCCGTCATTCAATTCTTCGTTGGTGGGCGGAATTTCGGCCCGCCCCCACTTTCCGAGCCACAGCAAAGCCCCGCCCTGCAAGCTGAAAACAACCTGCACCAGATAGGCCGCCACTTCCATGGCCACGGCCTGGGGCCCGGCCAATCCGGCAAAAACCAGCAATTGGGCCGAAACCGACTCCCGCAGCCCGATGCCGTTTATCGTCACCGGCAGGGTCAAGCTGATGGCCAACATGGGCACCAGGACCAACAACTGCACCATTTGGGTGCCAGTCAGGGCGTAACCCAGGCCCAGAGCCACCAGCAGATGGGTCGCCATGCGCAGCAACTGCACCAAAACGCTGAAGGCAAATATGCCGTTCATGAACCGCACCTGGTGCCGGTAGCGGCCAAATTCATCGGTCACGCGGGCGGCCTGGTCGGCGATTTTGTGGACGCCCAATCGACGCAGCCAACCCGGCAACATCGTGCCCAGGCGGCGCGACAAGAGAAGAGCCAGCACCACGAAGAGCAGCACCAGCACCGGAATCATTATCAAGGCCGTATTGGGCAAGGGGATTTTGGCCACCGCAGCACTGGCCAAGACCACCACCGCCAAGGCTGTCAGGGCGCTCAATCCGATCAGGCGATCCATCAGGGTGGCGCAAAACACACCCAGCGGACGGTGTTCACGCCGGCCCAGATCGATGATCTTGTAGGCATCGCCACCAATATTGGCCGGCAGGAAATTGTTGAAAAACAGCCCGATGAAATACAACCGCCGAATCTCCCGGGCCGGGGCAGTGATACCGGCCGCCCGCAGAATCCAGGCCCATTGCTGGGCACCGGCCAGGGCCGACAGGCCGTAGACCGCCAGAGCCGCAATCAACCAGCCCCAGTGAGGCTCGGTCATGGCGTCTTTGATTTCGGCCAGAGACAACTGCGACAGGACAAACCACATCATGCCCGCACTGACCACGAGTTTGGCCACAAAAATCAACAGTTGGCGGCCTCGCTGATTTTCGGCGCTCATACGTTGCGCCCCCCACGCCTTGCCACGTCGGCAAACAGTTCGAGGGACTCGTCGCAGCATCTTTGCCAACTGAAAGTCGCGGCCCACTTTTTGGCGGCCTCGGTCTGGCTGGCCAACAATTCCGGGTCACGCAGCAATTGCAGCGCCTTGTCGGCAAAAGCGCGATCATCACCGTAGGGCACCAGGAATCCGGTCTCGCCATCGCGCACCGAATCCTGCAGGCCGGGCCGGGCGCTGGCCACCACGGGCAAGCCGCACAGGTTGGCCTCGATCACCGTCAGGCCCCACCCCTCCTTGGGGCTGGGGTTTAAAAACACGTGGGCCCGATGCAGCGTCTGCACCAGATCGTCCCACGCCATGAAGCCGCTGAATTTGATGTGCTCGTCCATGCCCAGCTCGGTCACCAGTTTGCGCAGGCGCGGTTCATCCGGCCCGCGGCCCATGACCAGCATGCGCGCCTTGGGCATTTCCCGTTGGATGTGCACGAAGGCCCGGATGGCCACGTCGACACTTTTATAGCGGCGCAGGCGGCTCCAACTGACGATCAACGGGTCCTCGTCCCGGGCGGGCGGGTTGTCCAGGGCGAAACGCTCGTGGTCGGTGCCGCAATAGATAGTGTGGATGCGGTCGCCGTCCAGGCCCCGGCCCATCAGGTCATCGCGAGTCGAAGGGCTGATGACTTCGAAATCGACATCGCGGTACAGGCGCGAAATGAGGCACTCGGCGCCGTAGACATAGGTGGCCGTCAGCGGGTTGGCTTCGCGATAGACAGTGGTGCCAAACAAATGCGGCACGATGGCCACCAGAGGCGTTTTGCCACGGTACAGTGGTGTGTAGAAGGGAATCTTGTTGATGTCTTCAACCAA
>DAOVTU010000537.1 GCA_030632925.1 Candidatus Krumholzibacteriia bacterium
CGCAACGACCAGGCCTGGGAAAAACTGATGCTCGGTTACGAGATCCAGATGAACCGGGCCGGCACCGCCTTCGGTTACGAGCACCTGTCGTTCAATGAAGGTCCGGAAGCTGCGGCCACCGAGTTGGTTGATGAAGTGATGGCTCTGCAACAGGAAAATGAAAACCTGAAGAAACAGTTGTCGGGCGCCGTGGCGACGATGAAGGAATCTCTGGGTCGAGTCGATGCCCAAAGCACCAGCGATGATCCGATGGAATTGGCGGATCTGGTGGACCGTGAAGTGTTGTCTCTCGTGTTTGCCCGGCGCGACATGAACCAGCAGCTCGAGTCTGGCCAGGCCGACATGGTGGCCCTGACGAAACAGCAACAGGAAGTGGAAGGCGAATTGGCGGCCCGTCGCGAAAAGGAAAACAAATTCCGCGCGGCCAAAAGCCTCTTGAATCCTTCGGAAGGATCAGTCCTTTTCAATGCCTCCAACGACATCGTCATGCGCTTGCACGGCCTGTCATTCGGCGTTGGCCAAGCCGACATCCGGGACCCCGACGTGCCGCTTTTGGCCAAGGTCCAGGACATCATCAAGATGTACACCAACCACAAACTCGTCATCGAGGGTCACACTGACCTCACCGGCGACTCCCATTCCAACCTGGCTTTGTCAGAAAAACGCGCCTACGCGGTGATGCAATACCTCCGCGAATCCATGATGATCAGCTCTTCAGAAGTACGGGCAATAGGCTACGGCGCCGACCGCCCAGTAGCCTCCAACAAATCCGAAGAAGGCCGCGCCAAAAACCGCCGCATCGACATTGTAGTCATGCAGTAAGCATCGGTGTTGACATGGTGCGGCGCTCAGCGCAAAAAAGGACCCCTTGCGGGGTCCTTTTCTGCTCGGGGGAGGACCCCCGATTCGCTCTGCACCATGCCAACACCGATGGCAGTTTTGACGGGCGCTAGTCGAGATTGACGTCGTTGTATGCGTCTTTCAGTTCGTAGCGAGAGACACCGCGTTTCTTGGAAGGATCGCCGTCGTAGCCGAGGGCTTCCCAGTCCATGCGGCTTTTGCCGTCTTTCGCGTGGCAGTCCTTGCACTTGAGGGCGTCGGTGGCCGGAGCAACCATGTGGTTGAGCTTCCAGTAAGACTCGGTCTCGGCGAATCCGAACTCACCACTGTACTCCTGGCCCACGGACTTGCTGCCGACCTCGATGGCGGCGTTCCAGTCGAAGCCGTTTTTCCAGAAGCCGCCCTTGCCGAACAGTTTCGGCACCAGGAACGTGTTCAGCTTCGTATCGTAGACTTGCGTGCCACGCATAAGCTTGAAGGGGTAGATCTTGGCCTTGGGGTCCAGGTTGTTACCCGTGGGGTAATTCAGTTTGGTCACTTCTTTGGGATTCATGGCATCACCCAGCAGGTACTGGCCACTGACGCCGTTGTACCAACTGTAGGTCGGCACAATATTCTTCTCCCACTTGAACGTGCCCTTCTTTTTCACGAAGGTGTTCTTGCCGTTTTCGTCTTTGACGTTTTCGGTCTTCGAGCCGGCCGTGGACCAGTCCCACCAGGTCTTGGTCGGGTTGGCGCGGGCGTTGAGGGGAATGTGGCAAGTCTGGCAGGCGACGCTCTTGGCGTGCCAGTTCAGGATGCGCTTCTCGTGGAATTCGTCCTCGTGGCAGCTGGTGCACTCGAGGTGATTGGCGCCACCGGGCGAGACAAACATGGAGTTGCCCTGGATGTCATGATTGTTGGTGGTGTGGCATTCCTGGCAGCTGAAATCCTGGCCTTCTTCGCTCATGTGAACGTCGAGGGCGAAGGACGGTTTGCTCAGGGCTTTTTCCATGTCGCCGTGCTTGACGTTGTTGCCGCCGCCACCGGAGTAATGGCAGGCGCCGCAATTGTCACGGCCCGGGGCACCAGCGGTGCGCGCGAGGCTGGCCAGGTCCAGGGGCTCCCAGATCTTGCCGTTCCATTCCTTGGGCTCATAGACCGGATGGCCCGCGCCGGTGGGGAATTTCTTGTAGGTGCCGGTTTGGTCATGGCAGACCAGGCAGTCGACGTTGTTTTCGCTGGTGAAGTCGAAGCTGGCGTCTTTCCAGCCGTAGCCGGCGTGGCAGCTGGTGCAGCGAGGCCAGTTGCTGTCGACCGCGATGCAGAAGTTGTTCAGCGTGTTCTTCTTGCCCAGGGGAACCTGGCCCTTGCCGATGACATCCTGCATGGGTTCCCAGGTCCAGTGGGAGGTTTTCATGAAGTCGTGGGCCACGTCTTCATGGCACTCGAGGCAAGCCTCAGTCACGCTCGGCCCGTCGGTGAAGGGGCCTTCGATGTCCTGATGGTCTTCAATCAGCTCGATGGCCATGGCGGCACCCGCGAGCAGAAACATGGTCATGGCCGTCAGGGCCAGGGTGCGGAAAAGGGACTTCATGCATTCGCCTCCGGTTGGGAACGGGTCGGGCCGTTCCCCTGAATGATCGATTTTTTTGACGGCGAACAGGGTTGCTCCCGCGCCGTTGTTAAAAAGGTAGCAGGTTATCGCTCGTTAACAAGCACAATGTGTGACAAAATTGTGACAAAACCCACTGTAACGATAGGAGTTAGATGACTGGTGGGATTGCCGGTCAACTGTCGCATAGACCAGTCGATACGTAAAGATAACCCAAGGAGATTTTGGCCATGGCCCATCAATTTTGTGATCATTTGGACGAATATGGTGCTCAGTATGCGATTACGGAGGCCAGTTACCAGCAATGCGTCAGCCTGGTGGACCGGATCATGTCCGCTGGCCCAACCTTTGATTTGGTCGGATTGGTGACGGCCGCCCTGCAGGAATGGAACCGGGAAGATCAAAAATTGCGGGAAATGCTGGTCACCGAAGTGCAGGCTGGAAGAGTGCGGGTGCCCAGTGTGGTGGCTCATCGTCACAATCGCGCCACTCAGAGAAAAGCCCGACAAAAGCGCAGTCGCCCGATTTGTGCGGCGTGTCGTTTCAAGGTGCCTCGGCTGGAATATCCCGAATGGAAAATTGCCCACAACGGTGAGGCCTCATTCCGGGGCCTGGAGCTTTCGGTGCCGTCAGCCCACTAACCACTTAGGTTGTGCCTCTGAGAATGTGTCCGGTTCACTTGTTGCGGTGGACCGGACATGAAACACACAAAAAAGACCACCAATACCTGGGCCCCTCCCCACTGC
>DAOVTU010000277.1 GCA_030632925.1 Candidatus Krumholzibacteriia bacterium
CCATGCGCTCTTTTTCCTTCGTCAGCTTTTCCAGGCGATTTTCGACTATTTGCAAATCGGCCAAAGCCAACTCCAGTGCCATGGACTCCAGTTCTCCCACGGGGTCGGGGTCGCCATAGCCGCCATCAAAACAACGCACCACGTGAGCCAGGGCATCGACCTTCCGGCCGTGCTCCAGGAACTTGGTTCCTTCGCGGGCGCCGTCAGCACCGGCGCCACCCTGGAAGCCGGGAATGTCCACCCATTCGACGCTCGTATTGACCTGGCGTTTGGGGTTGAACATGCTGCTCAGGAGATCCAACCGCGGGTCCGGTACCTTGCCCACGGCCAAGTGAGGATCCACGCCGCCCATACCGGTGGTTTGACCCGCGCCGGTGATCACGTTGAACAGAGTTGTCTTGCCGGTGAATTTGAATCCGATGATGCCGATTTGCACGTTCGCCTCCTGGCTCCGTCACGCGGAGCGGACTCGTTGTCTTGTCAGAGAGGGAGCTATCATGACCCCCGCCAAGGCGGTTGTCCAGCGATGGTGTGGACGTGTGACAGGATCCAGAAACCGGATCCAGAAACAGGATCTAGAAACTGGGCTCGTCGTGGTCGCGATCTTCAGCCAGTGACCACACTGACCAGGAACCGACATGGCCGGCGCCATCAACGCCCCGGACCCGCACCTCGTACAGGGTCAGCCAATCGACCGAAAAAGTGACCTGGTTGGTGGTGACAAACTGGGTCTCCACATCAGTGCTGTTCAGGCCTCCGGTGCGGATCTGCACCTCGTATTTGGCGACAACGCTTCCGGTTGTCGGGGCCGTCCATTCAAAGGTCATGTCATCGGGCGGATCGAGCAGATTTTTTATACTTCCGCCCCCCTGGACCAACGCCACCCCTGCGAGGAGTGCCGCGGCAAGGCCCAGCCCATACAATCCTGCCTTTTTTTGTCCAGTCATGATTTATCCACCTTCACGCTCTTGCACCTTAATGCTTTTTCTAGGGCACAGGCAATATTCTGTTCAAACACCATTATATACCACTTCGGCACAGAAGTGGAGATGAGCCTGGTTGACAACGAGAACCGCCGTCAAAATGCCCCATACCCTCAAAATAATAGATTTTACGGTTTGCCACAACCCGGAATGGGACCGCATATTGCTTCAGCGGGACAAGGCAGTCCCCATATAACGGGCAGGATCCCCCACAAGTGATCGCTGTCCGTCGGATTCCAGGGAGGAACCCATTCAATGACCGGTAAAATCCTAACCAGATGCGCCCTCCTACTGGTCGCAATTTGGTTTACAGGTGCCCCAGACGTCGCCCAAGCCGCCACAATTGCGGTTCCGGCCGACTATCCCACCATAAATGATGCATTTGAAGCGGCTCGCTCAGGCGACCGCATTGAAGTTGCGCCAGGCACTTACGTCGAAAACGGCCTCGCCCTGCCCAATGGCGTGGCTTTCGTGGGCATGGGTGACGGCCCCTCGGATGTCGTTATCGATGGCCGCAATGCCGGACGCATCCTGCTGGCCGAGGGCCTGGACGAGTCCACCCTCATTGCCAATATCACCTTCACCAACGGACGGGCCGCCGGCCACACCAGCTACGAACGCAGCGGTGGGGCGATTTTCAGCAGCAACAGCGCCCTGCGCATCAGCAACTGCATCTTCAGGAACAATGTCAGTGACGGCCACGGTGGCGCCATCCGGTGCAACAACTCCACCCCCTTGATCACCGGTTGTGTGTTCGTGGGCAACGACGCCACGGACGGCGGTGGCGGGGCCATCGACTGCAGTTTTGATTCATCCCCCTTGATCCGGGGCTGCGAATTCGAAGACAACAGCGCGGCCTGGGGCGGCGCCTTGAGTTGCCGCGGTTTCTCCTCGCCGATGGTTTCGGCTTCCACGTTTATTGCCAACGCAGCGGTGGGCAGCAAAGGATACGGCGGCGCCGTGTTCGCTGACTTTGGCTCCGAGCCGGTTTTTCAGCAGTCGACCTACGCGGACAACACCGCGCGCTACGGCGGCGCCATCGCCTGTCTTTCCGATGCCGAAACGAATCTCGAAAATTGCACCATCACCAGCAATACGGCCCAGGTATTGGGTGGCGGGCTGTTTGCCTACAACTCTTCGCCGCGCATCAACGGCACGATCATCGCCTTTCAGGAAGGCACCGGCATCAGCGCCGAAGGTGGCGCCGCTCCGGTGATCACGTGCTCGGATATTTTTGGCAACTCGCGTGGTGACTGGATTACCAGCATCGCTTCCCAGTTGGACGTCAGCAACAACATCAACGCCGACCCCCTATTCTGTGACGCCACCGAAGGCGCCACCTCGGTCTACTCTCTGACCGACGAAAGCCCGGCCAGCTCTCCCTCCCTGGAGTGCGGCTACATGGGTGCCTGGCCCATCGGTTGCGATGTCATCGGCACCACGGTTTCCAGCTTCGTTGGCGACTGGGAAAACCTCGACGCCCAGTTGACCTGGCAGACCCGCACCATCGGCGGCAGTGCCCCGACGTTCCGCCTGACCGGATCCCGCAGCGACGCCCCGGAAACCACCTGGGATGTCCCCTTCCTCGACCTCGGTGGCGGGTTCTACACGGCTGTGGATCTCAACAGTGATGGCGGCAGCGGCGGCACTTATGTTTACCGCCTGTACAGTGCCGAGGCCGGCAGCGATTGGGTGCTGCTGGATGAAATCAACCTCACTTCGGTCCCTGACTTCCCGGATATCCGCGAGTTGAAGGCCTGGCCCAACCCGTTCAACCCCATGACGACCATCAGTTTCCGCCTGGGCCAATCCCAGCGGGCGCGCATTTCGGTCTACAGCCCCGATGGCCGCCGCATAGCCGTCCTGGCCGACCAGGTATTTGCCGCCGGCCTGCAGACCCAGACCTGGGACGGTCGCGACAGCCAGGGCAAGAACGCCAGCTCGGGCACCTACATTGTTCTGGTCGAAGGAGAACAGCAGAAGCAGACCCAGAAGGTCACTCTGCTCAAGTAGATAATCTTAGACGCGGCGACGAGCCACGATCCCTGCGGCCGGGCGGCCATCGGGATCGTGGCTTTTTTCGTGGGCCAATATTTCGCAATGACCCGCAGGAAAATAGCCGGGCAGTTCGCTGCAACCCAGACGGTGTTTCGCCGCCGGATGCCCCTCGTACCCCGGCGCCCCACGGGAACCGCATCCGGCTGCCGCAGGTCGGCCTTTTGCCAGATGACTTCAACACCACGACTGGCGGCAAGTTGGCGGCCAAATTCCAGCGCTTCGGGTTGCCAATCGATGCCGGTCACCTGATAGCCCCGGGCGGCCATCCACACAGCCGCCCGCCCGCTGCCACAGGCCAAGTCCAGTACCGGACCCGCCGATGGTGGGGGCAGCAGGTCAGCATGGTCCACCAGCCAAGGGGGAGCGGACCACAAGTGGGCCCCTGAAGGCCCCGTCTCAGAAAGGGCTCCGGGAGCTATTGCGGCCACATTCAAATGCCGGACCGGCGCACGTCCCCGGTCTTGCAAATTCGCGGCAAAATCGGTGTTCCAGGAAGGGTCTGCACCGACGACAAGCAGCGGCACTTCGCGCGGCGGCAGGAAGATAGAGGGCAATTCGTCCTCGAAATGCTCTGTGGCAGTTGTGCTTGGCGAAGGGGCCGTCACCGGCTGGGACACCGCCCCGGGCAGGTGCCCGGCGCAAAAGTCCATCGCCGGGCGGATATCCAGGATTCGCTCACCGGCCCCATTGAGGGGGATATCGCACAAATTCGGTGTCAAATCCATTGGCCCTCCATTCCCCCTGCCTTATTATATCTTCCGGCTTTATTGTGGAGCTTGCGCGCCGAAACCTTCGGTCAGCCATGGTGCACACATTTGACGACAACGTGGAGAGAATAATGCCAGCGATCCAGAAATTTGTGGTGACCCCGAATTTGCCCGAACCTCTCAAGCCCCTGCTCGACATTGCCCGCAATGTCTGGTGGTCGTGGAATGTCGAGGCCATCAACCTGCTGCGCCGCGTGGATCCCGACCTGTGGGACAAGCACGAAGGCAATCCTGTGGCCGTGCTGGGTTCGCTGTCGCCCGAGCGCGTGGCCACCCTGGAAAAGGACAAGGCGTTTTTGGCCCATCTCGAACGGGTGCAACAGGACCTGGATCGCTACCTGAAACGCAACACCTGGTATCAAAGCGAGCACGAAAATTCCCCGGAAGGCCGCATCGGTTACTTCTCGCTGGAGTTCGGCCTGCACGAATCGCTGCCCCTGTATTCGGGCGGACTGGGCATCCTGGCCGGTGACCACCTCAAGTCGGCCACCGATCTGGGCCTGCCTTTGGTGGGCGTGGGCCTGGCCTACCAGGAAGGCTACTTCCGCCAGTACCTGAACCACGATGGCTGGCAGATGGAAGAATACGCCACCAACGACTTCTACAACATGTCCATGAGCCAGGAGTGCGACGCTGACGGCAAGCCCATCAGCATCGAAGTGCACTACCCTGGCCGCACCGTCACTGCCCGCGTGTGGCGCGTGCAGGTGGGCCGCAACCCGCTGCTTTTGCTGGACACGAATCTGCCCGAGAACCTGCCCGAAGACCGTGAGTTGACCCGGCGCCTGTACAGCGGGGCCGAGGACATGCGCATCCGGCAGGAAATTTTGCTGGGCATTGGCGGCCTGCGGGTGCTGATGACCATGGGCCTCGAGCCCACCGTGTGCCACTTGAACGAGGGCCACTCGGCCTTCCTGGGCCTCGAGCGCATCAACCTGTTGATGAAGGACAAAGGCCTGGATTTCGACACGGCTTTCGAGGTCGTGCGGGCCAGCAATGTCTTCACCACCCACACTCCCGTGCCGGCTGGCAACGACCACTTCCAAAGCGAACTGGTGAAGAAGTACCTGACGTCCAAGGCGGATGAACTGGGCATCGGCATCGAGCGTCTGTTGGCCCTGGGCCGGCAGAACCCCGCCGACGAGAGCGAAACCTTCTGCATGACGGTGCTGGCGCTGCGCCTGAGCCGCTTTGTCAACGGCGTCAGCGAATTGCACGGGCACGTTTCAAGGGGCATGTGGCAGAAGGTGTGGCCCGGCGCGCCGCGGGAAGAAATTCCCATCAGCCACGTGACCAATGGCATCCGTACCCGCAGCTGGCTGTGCAGCGAGATTGCGCGTTTGTACGATCGCTACCTCGGTCCCCGCTGGTATGAAGACGCCACCAACAAGACCATCTGGGACCGGGTGGACATGATTCCGGATGCCGAACTGTGGCGCGGCCACGAGCGTATGCGCGAACGTCTGGTCAGCTTTGTGCGCGG
>DAOVTU010000068.1 GCA_030632925.1 Candidatus Krumholzibacteriia bacterium
ACAGACCAAACCCGCCTTGTTCCTTGTCGCACACGCATAGAGATTCCCATCCTCCAGACCATAGACCATAAACAAGAACCGGTCGCCAAACCTCCCTGGGCTTGGCGACCGGATCAAGAAAATCAAAAAGAGACGCGGACTATTTGATCAACGCCATCCTCTTAGTCTCCGAATACTCCCCTGCTTCCAGGCGGTAGAAATAAGTGCCGGATGCTACTTGCCTGCCACTATCGTCTCGGCCGTTCCACACTGCTTCCTGTCGGCCCTCGGCGACGATCTCCCCACCTATCAACACCCTCACCAAACGACCGGAGACGTCGAATACACGGAGGCTCACGGTGGCCTGCCGGGGAAGATCGAAGGACAAGGTTGTCCGTGGGTTGAAGGGATTCGGATAGGCAGCAAGTAGCCGAGATTTGTGCTTCGGAACCTCCCGGTTCACCGCACTCAGGTCACCACACTGCCGCCAGGCGATCTGCAACCCGCCACTCCAGTCGGCAATGAAGGCATATTTGCCAGATATCGCTAAGTCGGCACCCCCACCAGGAGTGTCCGTGGCATCCAGGATCAGGGGAGCCTCGGGTACGGACACATCTATCACAACCAGACCGGCTTCTCCATCCGTGACGTAAGCGTAATTTCCAACCACCGCGACCCCGTAGGCCGATTCCGGGGTATCTACTCCTCCGATGATCACAGGGGAAGCCGGAACCGAGACGTCGATCACCTGAAGGCCGTCAGGACCATCTGCCACGTAGGCAAGATCACCGGAAACGACGACGTTGTCATAGAAATCTCCCGTTTTAGCCACGGCCCCCAGGATAATTGGAGTTGCTGGTACCGAAATGTCGATGACCTGTAGAATGGATCCGTCACCCGAGACGTAGGCATAAGAACCCGAAACGAAAACGTCTCTCGCCCACCCCATTGTCGCCATGGAGCCCACGAGCGAGGGAGATTCGGGCATAGAAACGTCGACAACCTGGAGTCCGGCATATCCATTGGCCATGTAGGCGAATCCTCCGGAGACGACCAGTCCCCAAGCATAGCCTGGCGTTTCCAACGAGCCGACGATTACTGGAGCTTCAGGCACAACAATATCGACAACCTGGAGTCCGGCAAATCCATCGGCCACGAAGGCAAGATTTCCCACAATCGCCACTCCCCAGGCCAGTGCCGGGGTATCCACCGAACCAATAATGACGGGAGATTCAGGTATGGTGACGTCGATCACTACGAGGCCGGAATCCAATGCGGCCACATATGCATAGTTTCCCACAACTTCTACGTCGTTGGCCATATCCGGTATCCCCGCCGCCCCGATGATCCGTGGGGATTCTGGCACTGACGCGTCGATCAACTGCAGACCAGATTCCCCATCTGCCAGGTAGGCGTAGTCGCCGGAGACCGCTACGTTATGGACCCAGCTGAGTGTGTAAACAGCGCCTACGATCGCTGGAGAGTCAGGCACAGAAATGTCGACCACTCTCAGACCGGAATCCACTTCTGCCAAATAGGCATAGTTTACCGCGATCGCTATAGCCACCGCTGATCTTTGTGTGTCCACCGCACCTACGATCAGTGGAGCCTCAGGCTCCGAAATGTCCACCACCTGCAGACCAGAATACCCATCTGCTACGTAGGCGTAGTTCCCGGCGACCGCTACGTCTTTGGCTGCACTTGGTGTGTACGCTGCACCTACAATCGTTGGAGCCGCAGGCTCCGAAATGTCAATTACCCGCAGACCAGACTCCTCATCTGCTACGTAGGCGTAGTTTCCGGCAACCGCTACGCCCGAGGCATACATCGGTGTGTCCACTGCCCCCACAATCACTGGAGATTCTGGTGTCGAAATGTCAATCACTTGCAGGCCAGAATACCCGTCTGCTACGTAGGCGTAGTTCCCGGCGACCGCTACGTCAGTAGATCCGCTTGGAGTGTCTACCGCACCAACGATCACTGGAGATCCAGGCAACGTAATGTCGATCACCTGCAGACCAAACTCACCATCTGATACGTAGGCGTAGTTCCCGACGACGGCGACGTCATTGGCTGCACTTGGCATGTCCACCGCACCTACGATCGCTGGAAACTCAGGCTCTGAAATGTCTATCACCTGCAGTCCAGACTCTCCATCTGCAACGTAGGCGTAGTTGCCCGAGACGGCTACGCCATAGGCAGAACCTGGCGTGTCCACTGCTCGAGTTAAATGCAGGTAATCACTGCCATAGTCAATGCAGTCCTGCGCCGAAGCGGGCAGTACTAAGAAAGACGGAGTAGAATATATCACCAACGGAATTAGCAACAAAATAGCCGCAATGGTTCTCTTAAATGTCTGCACGTGTTTTCCCCCTGTTTCTCCAATAGATTCCGTTCGCGTCGGAGCCATTGCGGAAACGATTGGTTCAGCTTAGCACAAATGGATGTCCAATATCATTTTCGTTTGCGCATTCGCTGATCTCCCTGGACATCCAAATTGCGACCGAGGTCGTCATGCCCTAGTCCCTCGTTAACAGCCCTCCCAACTCTACGGAATTGATCTAGGCACTAGGCCGGTCGGTTGCACGACAAGTGCCAGCTGTGAAGACTTAGGCTAAAAACCGGAATTCAATAGAGACACTGGGAGTTAACGGCAGTCGGTTGGTTGAATCTTGGAATTTCTGAGAACCCAATAGTGTGGTAAACCACTCTTCACTGTTTGATATTAGTAACATTGTCAGTGACGGCGTAAGCGGTTATAGCGGTAAAAAACAGACCCCGTCGGCCTGTTAAAACCCCTCTACTATTTTCTAGAAAAAAACTTGGCTCCCCGGACTAGACGGGAAATCTCCTCCCCCCTTCAAAAAAAAGCCCGGCCAGGAACAAATCCCAACCGGGCCACAATCACAGATCACCAGGGATCATTCGCCGGTATCCGCCTCCAACTCCACCGAATTCACATCCACCGTAATCTCATCCAACCGCGCCTGGGTTTCGCTGTTCACATCTTCCTGATACCGACCACCCAATTGTTTGGCCAGGAACTTCTCCATCGCCACGGCCAAAGCCTTGCGGTTGTTCGGAGCGCGGAACCCGTGCCCTTCATCAGGGGCCACCACGTACTCCACCTCTTTGCCCTTCTGCCGCAAAGCCACCACGATCTGGTCCGACTCGTGCTGCTTCACGCGAGGATCATTGGCCCCGTGCACCACCAGCAACGGCGCCTTGATCTGGTCGCAATGGAACAGCGGCGAACGCGCGATCAATTCCGTCTTGTCGCCTTCGACATCCGGGTTGCCGACCTTCTTGTACCACGATCCCTCCAAGAAGGGCTTCCAGTACTCGGGGAAACTTTCGATCAACGTGATCAGGTTGCTCGGCCCCACATAGGGGATGCCGCAGGCGTACACATCAGGCGTGAAAGTCACACCGGCCAAGGTCGCGTAGCCGCCATAGCTGCCACCGAAGATGCCCACCTTGTCCGCATCCGAGTAGCCCTCGTCGATCAACCACTGCACCGCGTCGGTCACGTCGTGCTGCATGGCGCCGGTGCCCCATTCGCGGTTGCCGGCGTTGGTGTATTTTTTGCCGTAACCGGTGCTGCTGCGGTAGTTCACCTGCATCACGGCATAACCGCGATTGGCCAGGAACTGGCAGTAGGGTTCGTAGCCCCAGAAGTCGCGTGCCCACGGGCCGCCGTGAATGTACATCACCGTCGGCAGGTTCTTGGCCTCCACGCCACGGGGCAAGGTCAGGTAACCGTGAATTTTCATGCCGTCGCGGGCCTCGAAGCTCACGGGCTTCATGTGGGCCAGGTGCTCACTGGGCAATTCAGGACGTGAGCGGTATTGCAAGGCGCTCTTGCCTGTCTCTGCGCTGTACAAATAGACCGAGCCCGGATCCACATCGCTGCTCACCGATACCAGAACCCGGCTCATGTCATTGCTCATGCTGTTGACGCCGATTTCGCCGTCAGGCAGGCTGGCTTCCAGGTTCTTCCAGAGCTTCTTGGCTTCTGCCGTTTTGGGGTACACCCGCGCGCGGTCCCCCACATAGAACGTGGCCAGCAATTCGTCGGTTTCCGGATGGAAAGCCGCGCCGGCGATGTCCACTTCGTTTTCTGGATCCTTCTCCACCAGCGTGAAGGCCCCGGTTTCAATGTCCATGAGCATCAGTTGCTGCAGATCGACATCGCCACGGTTGGTCTGCACATAACACTGTTTGCCGTTGGGATGGAAGCCGGCCGGAAACATATCCTCTTCATAGGTCGAAGTGGCCAACTGGTGCAGGCCCTGCATGTCCACCCGCAACAACTCAGCACCGCCGCCAGTTATGGGGCGATAGGCAAGCCGCAGCTCGCCCATGTTGTCGAATACCCAAAAGCCCACGCCTTCATCGTTTTTTCGCAACAGGGTGCGTTCGCCGGTATTGATGTCCACGCGATAGATATCATGGTAGCTGGGATCGCGGTCGTTCAGGCCGACCATCATGGTGCCGGGCGCATTCTTGGGCACCGACAGAATTTGCGCACGCACACCATCGACAGGTGTCAGGTCACGGGCGGTCGGTACGCCGGTCTCGGCATCGGTTTTTGCACTGGGATTCACGGCCCAGACATGGAAGTTCTCGTCGCCTTCCTTGTCCTGCACGTACAGCAGGTACTTGCTGTCGCGGCTCCAGAAATATCCCGGCACCGGGCGCTTGTCCGCCGTCACGGGTTGGGCTGCGTCGAAAGGTTCGTCGGCGCCCTTGACCCAGATGTTGCGCGCGCCGTTGTAAGGCTTCATGAAGCTCATCCACTGGCCATCGGGCGACAGTTGGGAGCCGCTGATTTCGGGATCGCCAAAAAACAGCTCGCGGTCCAGGAGCGGTGCGGGCGTCATGGCGATGGCTTCCTGTTCAGCAGACTGCTTATCGCCAGAGTCGCAGCCGATCAAGGCCAATAACGTCATCAACACGATTGCGATCGAAAATCGTCTCGTCACTTTTCCGTGCATTTCGGGGCTCCTCGCTGGAGATATGTAAAATAGGGGCGAAAAATCTACGGCAACGAGCCCTGGAAGGTTTCAATTACCGGGATTTAAACCAGCTCCTCCACCAGCATTCTTTCGTATTTCGAAATTTTATCGTCAGAAACTCTTGATTCTTTGCCCCACAAGTATTCTCCTGCAATATGAGGGTCGCCATTCCTTGACCTTTCCCAGAGAGAGTACTATCATATGCCGAGTAAATAATATTAACATATACGCAACTATACAGAAAACGAGTTGCGGGTACGGTTGCCGGGAAAACCCCGGCCCTCAGGAGGGAAGCAAATGACTGTCAATCGAGTCCTGCATATCGTGGCCGGCGCCTTCATTTTGATCAGCTTGGCCCTGGCGCACTACGTCAGCCCGAAGTGGCTGTATTTCACCGCCTTTGTTGGCGTAAACCTCTTCCAGAGTGGCTTTTCCAATTGGTGCCTGATGGCCAACATTCTCAAGAAACTGGGTGTTCCGGAGACCGCTGGTCCGGCCCGATAACCTCAGAATAATTTCAGGGAAGGTCGATTCATGAACCGCACTGTTTATATTCACCGCATCCTGCTGGTCCTGACAGCGCTTTTTCTGCTGCCCGCCACTGTGCTGGCCCAGGAAGCCGCCTCGGTCGACTCCAGTTGGGTCCACCTCGGGGAAGTCTCGCAGGACACTCTTTATGTGACCCGCACCAATGTCGTTGCGCTGGCGTTGCGGCAGAACGAAATGCTGGCTGCCTCCGGCGCGATGACAGAAGCCGCAGCCGCCGATGCCCAGGGCGCCTGGCGGGCCTTTCTGCCCCAGGTGTCGATCAACGAGTTCTTTTTGCGCTCGGACGACGCCCTGATGAGCTTCGGCTACAAGCTGCAGAACCGCACAGCCACGCAGGCGGATTTTAATCCCGTCCTGCTGAACAACCCCGGCGAGACGAACAACTTCATCACGCGTTTCCAGGCCCTGATGCCGATCTTCAACGGTGGCAGTGGCATCAACGGCAAGAAGGCGGCCAACGCCATGGGCCGGGCCGCCGAGCACCAGCACGTGCGCGCCGAAGAGACCGTGCGCTACAATGCCATCCAGGCCTTTGAGGGTTTGGCCCTCGCCGAAGCCTATGAAAAGGTGATGGAAGCGGCGGTGAAGTCAGCGGCCGGGCATGTGCGTCAGGCCCAGTCCATGGTCAACAACGAGATGGCCACCGAGGCTGACCTGTTGCAAGCCAAGGTCTACCTCAGTGGACTGCAGCAACAGCTGATCCAGGTGCGCAACATGATGGCTATTGCCGGTGAGAACATCAAACTGCTGACAGCCGTCGACACACATCTGCCTATCGCGGCCAATCTGCAGGCCGATGCGGCCAACGAATTGTTGCTGCACGGGCGCTTTGACCTTGCTGCAGCCGGCAATCGCAGCGACATCATGGCCCGGCGCGAGCAGGCCAACGCGGCCGGCAACATGGTTGGCGTGGCCACTGGATCAATGCTGCCCCACATCAACATGAGCGTGCAGCGCGACCTCTACAGCATGGACAACCTGTTCGGCAGTGACGCCAAGAGCTGGAGCCTGGGGGTATACGCCACCTGGGACGTATTCAGTGGCATGCAGAACATCGGTGCGATCAAGAAGGCCAAGGCCCAGAAACGGGCCGCCGAACACATGGTCGATTTCGAGACGCGGCAGGCGAAGGTGCAAGCCACCGAAGCCTTGCTGACGGCCAAGGCCGCCCATGAAAAAGTCGTCGTGGCCCAGGATGCGGTGGATGCCGCCCGCGAAGGCCTGCGCATCGTGACCAATCAGTACCGCGAGGGGCTGGCCAGCATGGTCAACCTGCTCGACACCCAGGCTGCCGCCATCATGGCTGAAGGCAACCTGGTCCAGGCCCGGCACGACTATCAGGTCGGCCTGGCCAGCCTTGAATTTGCCGGGGCCGAACGCCTCGAGAATGCCTCTGCTGCAAGCACCACCCCGAATCCGGACCAAGACCGGTAACAGGAGGACCGATTTCCATGTCAAACCGCAACCAGATCCAGACCGGCGCCCTGCTCGTCATGTTGACGATGCTGTTTTTGCTCGCCGGTTGTGGCGACAAGGCAGAGACCGCATCGGCCCAGGGTAAAGACGTCAAGGCCACCACCGGCCAGGCCCGTTTGGCCAATGTGCCGCGCAACGTGACAGCCACCGGCAGCCTGCAGGCCGGCACCACGGTGATGGTCTCAACCCGTATGATGGGTTGGGTCCGCCAGGTGCATGTGACCGAAGGCCAGCAGGTAACCAAAGGCGACGCCCTCGTCAGCATTGACGATTCCGACTTGAAGGCCAAGAAGGCCCAGGCCGAAGCGGGCATCGCCGAGGCCAGCGCCGTGCTGACCAACGCGGAAAAAATGGCCGAACGCTTTGAAAAATTGTACGCCGAAAAATCCGTGTCCAAACAACAACTGGATGACGTGCTGACCGGACGCGACCGCGCGGCCGCAGGTGTGAAGATGGCCAAGGCCGGATTGGCTGAAGTGAAGGTTCATCTGAGCTATCTGGACATCGTCGCTCCGACCGACGGCATCGTGACCCGCAAGATGATCGAAGAGGGCAACATGGCCAACCCGGGCATGCCCCTGATCACCATGGAGAGCGCCGGCGACATGAAAGTCGTGGCACATCTGGGCGAGAAGGATGTTTCGGCGGTGGCGATAGGCATGCAGGTTGCCGTGGAAGTGACCTCCCTGAGCGGTGCGAACTTCAAAGTGCCCCTGACCAAGGTGGTGCCCACGGCCAACCCCGGCAGCCGCACCTACGATATCGAAGCGGCCCTGATCACCACCGACCCTCGTTTGAAGAGCGGCATGTTTGCCCGCGTGACGGTGCCGGTGGGTACCCGCGAAGCCATCCTCGTGCCGGCCCCCGCGGTTCACAAACGCGGCCAGTTGACCGGCGTGTGGATCGTGGCCACTGACGGCACCGCGCACCTGCGCTGGGTACGCCTGGGCCACCAGATCGGTGACGACTTTGAAGTGCTGGCCGGCCTCAGCGGAACCGAGACCGTTGTCCTGGGCAGCGAAACACCCCTGACCGAAGGCGACAGGGTGGTGAACTGACATGGATACCAATCAAGACAATATTCCGAAGTATGGTGGCGCGACGGGCCTGGCCCAGACCTTCATCAATTCGAAGATCACGCCGCTGCTGATCGTCGCCTCGGTCCTGCTGGGCATGTTTGCTCTCATGTTGACCCCGCGCGAAGAAGAGCCCCAGATCGTCGTGCCGATGATCGACGTGATGGTGATGATGCCGGGCGCGACACCTGAAGAGGTGGAGAACCTGCTGGCCCGGCCCCTGGAGCAGAAAATCTGGGAAATCGAGGACGTGGAATACGTTTATTCGGCCTCTTTCCCCAGTTTTGCCATGGCTACGGCCCGCTTCCTGGTGGGCACGGACATGGAAGAGGCCATCACCCGGACCAACAACAAGGTATTCGGCAACGCCGACTTGTGGCCCCAGGGCATGATCACGCCACCTCTCATCAAGGTGCGCAGCATTGACGACGTGCCCATGATGACGCTCACGTTGTGGAGCGACCAGTACGAGGGTTACGACCTGCGTCAGATCTCGGCCGAGTTGAAGAACGAACTCAGCTCCATCACCGATGTTTCGGTGATCGAACTGATGGGTGGGCGCAAACGCAGCGTCAACGTGCAGCTCGACCCCCAGCGCATGGCCGGTTTCAACATCACGACCCTGTCCATTCTGCCGGCCTTGAAGATGCAGAATACCAGCCTGCCTTCGGGCAGCTTTGCTGCGGGCAACAACCAGTACGTGGTCGAAACAGGCACCTTCCTGCGCTCGGCCAACGATGTGGCCAACCTCGTGGTGGGCAGTTTCATGGAGCGCCCGGTGCGCCTGATGGACGTCGCCACGGTGACCGATGGTCCGGACGAGGTCGACAGCTACACCTTCCTGGGTGTGGGTCCGGCCGGCGCCGAGACCGGCATCGATACCGACGCCTTCCCCGTGGGCAGCGAGCACGCCGCGGTGACGATTTCCATCGCCAAGCGAATTGGCAGTGACGCCACCCGTGTGGCCGACAATGTCCTGGCCAAGGTCGAGCGCCTGCAGGGAACTTTGATTCCCGAGGACGTCAACATCACCACGACCCGCAACTACGGTGCCACGGCCAAAGACAAAGCCTCAAGCCTGATCTCAAACCTGGGCCTGGCCATTTTCCTGGCCGTGGTCGTGGTCTTCCTGGCCATGGGCTGGCGCGGGGCGACGATCATCTTCCTGTCCATCCCCACCACTTTCAGCATGACGCTGTTCATCTACTACATCATGGGCTACACCCTGCATCGGGTAACGCTTTTTGCCCTGATATTAGTGACCGGTATTGTGATCGACGCGACGATTATTATTGTCGAGAACATGCACCGGCATTTCCAGATGAAGGGCAATTCATCGCTGAAGACGGCGCTTGAGGCCATTTACGAGGTGGGCAATCCGACCATCCTGGCAACTTTGACGGTGATCGCCTCGATGA
>DAOVTU010000222.1 GCA_030632925.1 Candidatus Krumholzibacteriia bacterium
ATTTTTGAAGCCAACTGCGCCTTCGTGCTGCACGGCAACCAGGGAATCGGCTACACAGATGTGCTGCACGGCCGCAGTGATGATTTGGCCGGTTCCGGTTTCGACGAAGCCATGGAAGCCCACGAGTTGAACAACATCCCAGGCAACTTCCACATGAGCGGCACCCTGATGACCTCGGCCGAGTGGGCGGCCCGCAATGGCGACCCGGTGGACTTCAACGCCTGGCTGGCCACGGGCGTGACCGCAGGCTGGGCCGGCATGATCACCTCGGCCTACGGCCAGCACATGATGCCGTTCGTGAACAACGAAATGAACGACTGGTCCGTGGAGATCCAGGCCCAGATGGTCAGTTCCCGCTACGGCTACACCCCGACGGTGGCCTGGATACCCGAGCGCGTGTGGCTCAATACGACCGGATATCCGAGCAATGGCGTGAACGACTGGATTGGCGACAACTGGATGAACCACGGCGTCAACGGCGTCATCCTGGACGATGATGTGCACCTGAGTGGCCACGACAACCACCAAATCCACACCCAGAACGGCAACGGCCTGCGCCTGATTCCGCGTGACCGCAATTTCACCGGCAATATCATTGGCGGCAATGGGCAAGCTTCGCTGGATATTTTGTCCGGCCTGGCCGGCGGCGGCGTGGGCGAGTTTCGCATCGCGGTTTTTGCCGAAGACTGGGAAGCGGTGGCCGAGATGGGGGGCTGGGCGACCATCGTGCCCCAGGCCAACGACACCTACAACTGGATGATCGGCAAGTGCGCCACCGAAAGCAGCTGGCTGCACACGTGGAAGTTGGCCGACGCCCTGGTCAACCCCAACTTCAACGGCGACACCATGGACTTGACGCCTGGTACCTATAACGAGATCGGCGGCTTTGCCGGCTACGGTGGCGGCGACAACGGGTGGTACACCCACTGGGCCGGTTTCATCCCGGGCGCCAACGGTGGCGACGGCAACGGCAACTGCGCCGGCGGCGAGGGCAACTGCAAAAACTACGGCACCCTTTGGAACGATGCCTACAACGCGTTGCTGGCCGCGCCGAACAACAATCTTTCGCAGGCCGGCTGGTACGTGATGATGACCAACCTGCATGAGACCGCCTGGCACGATGGCATCGTCGGGCCCATCAGCGGCTGGCAGCACAAGTATTCGGCCCACATCAAGAACGCCATGATCTACGCCGAGGCGGCCCATTGGGCCAACGGCGAATACGCCACCACCACCGACGCTTTTTACAGCGACATCGACAACGATGGTTACGCTGAAACAGTCATCCACAACGACCACCTGTTCGGCGTATTCGAAGGCACCGGCGGCCGCCTGACTCACCTGTTCACCAAGGGTGCGGGTTACGACGACACCGCCATCGGCGTGGACAACGCCTACTGGGCCGGCACCGATGGCGACTACAACGATGTGAACCACATTGCGGCCTTCAGCGAGGTTTCGCCCAACTACCAGCACCTCGGTTACGTGACGGCCATCGACCTGAGCGGCAACACAGCTTCGGTCACCTTGTCGGTCAACGAAGTCACCAAAACCGTAGCCCTCACCGAAGGCGACAGCTTCTTTGACATCACCTACCGCGTGGGCCCGGCCACCCACTGGATCCAGGGCGGATTTTCGCCCTCGCTGGTGGACTTGGTCTGGAACGGCGAACTGGATCGCGTGTGGGCCCCGGATGGTGCCTACATGGGCTTCCGCAACCCGAACACCGGCATCGGCACAGCCTGGATTTTGGGTGCGGGCGGCGCGCTGCACGAAAAAGAACTCGCCGGCACGCTCATGAAGGGCGACGAGGTCAAAGGCAGTGGCGTCTTCCAGATGCAACTGCACGCGGGCCTGGTTGCGGTACCCGACGGCCTCGGCGATGTGGCCGAATGGCGCGTCCTGGCCGACCAACTGACCGATACTCTTGGGCCGGCTGTGACTTCTTCCCAATATTACCCGCTGACTGATCAGTGGGTGCTGACTTTCGATCAGGCCGCGACGTTGAGTGACGTGACGGGCCTGAGCATCGCCGGCCAGTTCGGCTCGGTTTCCCTGCCCGGTGGCACGGTTGCCCTGGAAGTTGGCGCTTCGGTGATCAAGACCTTCCAGCTCGAGACCGTGACCGCCGACGCCATCGAGGCGATGATTCCGGATGGCGACATGTATCCGGCCCTGACGGCCGCCGCGGTTTTGGATGATCTGGGCAACGGCAATGTGGCGCTGACGGCACCCGGTTCGGTGGTTGTCGAAGTGGTCACCACCGCCCTGGCCATCGATGGCAATATTCAGGTTGCCGAATGGGACCTGGCCCAGGCCCTGGCCGATAGCAATGATTCGGCCTGGACGTCGACCAATGAACTCGACCGCCTGTTGGCCCACTGGGACGACACCTTCCTGTATCTGGCCATCGACGGCCAGGTCACGGGCAACAGCTGGGTGCTGTATATTGATGTGGACCCTGATGGCGCTGGCGGCCAGACCGACCTGACGGCCATCGACGCCTGGGAGCGGGGCGCCAGTTTTACGGCCCCGGGTTTTGCCGCCGACTTCGAGTACGGCTGCTACCAGCACCAGGGCTCTTTTGATGGTGATGGATTTTGGGAAATCAACTCGGCGACCACTACGGTCGACCGTTCGGCCGAAATCAACTCGGCCTTCGACTCGTTCCACACCTTCGGCCAGAACAGTGGCAGTGAAATGGCCATCCCCTGGCAAACCTTGTACGGCCTGGGCGAGGGGTTGGTGCCCACGGGCGCGCGCATTTCGCTGGTGGCCTCGGTGACCTGGGATCCCGAACCGGGCGGCGAACTTGGCGGCGATTCGGCACCCAGCAATACGGCGGCCCTGTTGCCGGTTTTGGACAACGTGTGGACCTTGACTGTGGACGCGGACAACGATGGTTTGCCGGATGTGGACACGCCCTCGGGTGTGCCCGAGATGCAGGCCCGCTCGGTGCGCCTGTTGCCCAACAGTCCCAACCCTTTTAATCCGGCGACGACAATCGCCTACGAGATCGGCGGCTCTGAATTTTCGGGGGCCACCGACGTGAAGCTGGTCATTTTCGATGTGCGGGGAAGACGCATTGCCACCCTGGTTGACGGTCCGGTTGAACCCGGCCGCCATCAGGTTATCTGGAGCGGCATGGACCAGGCCGGGCTCCCAGTGGCATCTGGCACTTATTTCAGTCAATTGCAATGGCGTGGACAGGCTCTGACCCGTCCACTCTCTCTCGTCAAGTAAGGAGGAATCGGATGCGCAACAGCAAAAGCAGTTTGTGGAGCGGAGCGACGGCCCTGCTGGTTCTGGTGGTGGTTGTGGTCATGAGCGCCGGTACGGCCCTGGCCCAGACACCCCAGACGATCATCATCGACGGTGTGAACGATTTTCTGCCCGTGAATGTGGCAGACGTTGATACGGCCGATACCCAGTTCACGGAGATCGATCTGAGCTACGTGCACCTGACCAACGATGCGGTCAACTTTTACGTGGGCCTGCAGACCGGTCCCGGCGCCTTTGGCAGCGGCCAGATTGGCATGGCCATTGATTTGGGCACCGCCGATGGTGGCACGATCGATCCCTGGGGCCGTGCCCTGGAGTGGAGCCTGGCGGCCAACAAACCGGATTTCATGTTCTACGTGAACATCGACAACAACTGGCAGGCCAGCTACCAGTGGGACGGCGCCGCATGGGTGAACCTGGCCCAGGGCCCTGGTGCCCTCGGTATGGCCACCGGCACCGAATTCCGCGAGTTGGCCATCATGCTGGGCACCCTCGGTGTGTCGCCCGGCAGCGCCATGAATTTCGAAGTGTGGACCACCCAGGATTCGCCCACCAAGGGCCCCCTGGATGCCGCTGCCAACGATGCCTCGCAGTTGTCGACTCCCACCTTTACGCTGTGGGACACGGCTTCGCCGATCCCCATGATGACCTACCTGCCCTACGTGGTGCAGGCGGCGGCCGATCCGGATCCCCCGCTGTTGTTGAGCGTGGTGCCGGCGGCTTATCCGATCGACTCCTTCTTTGACGTGTCTTTCAACGAGCCTGTGGACCCGGTTACGGGTGGCAACGCAGCCAACTACAGCCTGACCGGCGCCGTTGTTTTGGCCGCTGTGCCCGATGGCAGCGACCCGAGCGTCGTGCACCTGCAACTGGCGGCGGCCCCGGCGGCTTCGGCCAGCCTGTTGACCGCCACAGTGACAGGCGTGCAGGATCCCGCGGGCAATACCATCGTGGCTGACGGCGTGGGCAACACCTATTGCTTCGGCCTGAAGACCGTGGTTTTCCGCGGCAAGATGAGCCAGTTGCTGGCCAACACGGTGGAGCTTCCGCCTTACAGTTTCTCCATCGAGGGCGGCAAAGCGCCTCTGACCTTTGACCTGTGCGATACCGGCCTGATGACCGATACCCTGGTCGACGACATCTGGGAATGGACGACCACCATGCCCTACGCCGGCGACTGCGGTGCCGGCACGGCGAGCGAAAACTTCGAGTGGAAGTTCAACTTCCAGTGCGGCACGTGGGAACCCCTGGCTGGTAATCGAGTGCACACCCTGGACCTCGCCAACGGTGCGGTCGATACCCTCGAGTTCTGGTGGAACGATGAGGACCCGACCCAGTTCATCGCCCATGCCATTGACGTCGAGTTCTTCGTGGACATGAGCATGTCGGCCTACACGGCCACCGATACGGTGGGCCTGAACGGCAACGTGCCGCCGCTGGCCTTCACTGTGCCTTCGGCCCTGAACCTGGTTGATGACGGCACCGGCAACGATGCAGTGGCCGGCGATTTGATCTTCTCGACCCTGGTGACTTTCCCGGCCGGAGCCAAGAAGGATGTCGCCTACAAATTCCTGCTCAACAGCGAGTACGAATGTTCGGGCCAGAGCGACCGCAGTTTGTTCCTGAATGACGAACTGTTCGATACGGTCGGCGGCGCCCTCGGGCCCCTGACCCTGCCGGTCGTGAAATACGACTTCTGCAACACCATCTGGCGTTCGGTCGAAGCGATCTTCTCGGTCGACTTCAACAACACCGCCTGGGAAAACCTGCGGCCCGGCGACGTGATCGCGGTCAACGGCACCCCCAACGGTGCTCTGCCGACCTTCGATTGGACCGTGCCTTCGCTGTCCGAGATGAAGGACGACGGCGTGGCGCCCGATGCGGTGGCCGGCGACAAGATCTTCACCATGTCGGTGGTCTTCCCGGATTCGAACGCGCAGCACATCGACTACAAGTACCTGCACAATGACGTTTATGAATGTCTGGCGGTGGGCAATCGGGGCTTCGCTTTGGACCCGGACAACTTCGACGCCGTGGGCAACCCGCAAATCCTGGCCCTGGACGTGTTCCAGGTCTGTGGTGCTTCGGGTGTGCCGACGCCTGTGGCTGGTACCATGATACTGAGCCAGAACCACCCCAACCCCTTCAACCCCAGCACGAAGATCCACTTCGACGTGTCTCGCTCCGGCGATGGCGCCTTGGCCGTGTTCAACGTGCGTGGCGAGATGGTGCGGACCCTGAAGTCCGGCCACTTCGACGTGGGCCCTGGCGTGATCGTCTGGGATGGTCGCAACGATGCCGGCCGTGTGGTGGGCAGCGGTGTGTACTTCTACCGCCTGAACGTGGGACAGGACAGCCTGACCCGCCGGATGGTGCTGTTGAAGTAAGCGCTGATTGAAGTTAGCACGACGGCCCCGGACTTCGGTTCGGGGCCGTTTTTTTTGGCAATTCCTATTCATTTACTAAAGGAAACCCGTGCACAGTCGATCTCATGAATGACCAAGGTGGTCATAATGGACGGCTATACACGGGGTTGGAAGCAAGTGGATGGGAAATTGACCACAGCAACGACAGTGCAGATCGCAGGGAAACGGGACTCCTTCAAG
>DAOVTU010000639.1 GCA_030632925.1 Candidatus Krumholzibacteriia bacterium
CATGCCCTGGCTGCGCAAAAAGACCAACCAGTTCACCAGCTGGGTCATCAGCCGTCTGGCGGGCACCGAAATTCCCGACTCCCAGAACGGCTACCGGTTGTACAAAGTGGCTTGTTTCGAAAATCTGGTCCTCAAGACCAGCCGCTACGATTCGGAGTCCGAAGTGCTGGTGCGCCTGGCCCGGCGCGGCTTCCGCATCGGCTCGGCGCCCATCACCACCGTCTATGGGGATGAGGTCAGCGCCATCAACCCCTTCGTCGACACCGGCCGCTTTTTCAAGCTGGTGTTCATGCTCATGTTTTCCCGGGACTGACCGGCACGCGTAAGGATTGGCCCGATGAGTGATACCAAACACGTCCTGATCTCCAACGACGACGGCATCGACGCCCACGGCATCGGCGTCCTGGTTGACGCCATCAATTCCCTGGACGGCTTTCGGGTCACGGTCGTTGCACCCAACGACCAGCAAAGCGCCTCAAGCCACAGCCTGACGCTGACCTCACCACTGCGCATCATCAACCATGGTCCTGATCGTTACTCGGTGACCGGCACGCCCACCGACACGGTGCTGATCGCCATGGAGAAGATCCTCAAGGAAGACCCGCCGGACATCGTCATGAGCGGCATCAACCACGGACCAAATATGGGCGAGGACGTCATCTATTCGGGCACCGTGGCGGCGGCGATGGAAGGCACGATGTTCAATCTGCCCAGCTATGCGTTCAGCCTCGCGGCCTGGCACCCGACCGACTTCAGCGGCGCGGCGGAATTCATCCGGCGTTCCATCCACGACATCCTGGCCTTTCCGCTGCGCAAGGGCTCGCTGATGAACATCAACATTCCGGACGGGCCCATCGAGAACATCCAGGGCATTCGGGTCACTAAACTCGGTAGCCGCATCTATGAGAATGCCATCAAGGAACAGCTGGATCCCCACGGCAAACCCTACATCTGGATTGGGGGACAAGGCCCCACCTGGCAACGCGAGGACGGCACGGACTACAACGCGGTCGACGACGGCTATGTGAGCCTCACGCCGCTGATCGTGGACCTGACCCACTACGGATTGCACCAGGAAATGAAGGTGCTCGAACGCGACGGCCTGCCCGGTGATTCAGATGCCAGGGACACCAGATGAGGGAATTTGCAGTCGCCCGACGGCGCATGGTGCGGGAACAGCTGGTCGCCGAGGGCCTCGATGATCAACGTGTGTTGCAGGTGATGGAAGAGGTGCCCCGGCATCTGTTCGTACCGAAACTGCTGCGGCACCGTTCGCACCAACCCAGCGCCCTGCCCATTGGGTTTGGGCAAACCATTAGCAAACCGTTCACCGTGGGCCTGATGACCACCTTGTTGGAACTCCAGGGCGACGAACACGTTCTTGAAGTCGGCACCGGCTCGGGGTACCAGGGTGCGGTGCTGGCCCGTCTGGCGAAATCCGTCGTATCGGTGGAGCGCATCAAACCGCTGGCCCAACGGTCGCGGGCCACCCTCAAGGAACTCGGTTTCGACAACATCACTGTATTGGCAGCTGACGGCATCGAGGGCATGTTCGACCACGCGCCCTACGATGCGATCATCGTCACGGCCTGCGCGCCCCATTTGCCGCCGGTGCTGGTCAGTCAGCTTAAGGATGGCGGCTTTCTGCTGATCCCCGTCAACAAGGGTCGCGAACAGATCCTGTACCGCTACCAGCGGCAAGGCGAAGAAGTGCTGGTGGAGCAGTCAGTCAGTTGCCGCTTTGTCCCGCTACTGGCCGGAGTCGAGCAGACGGCGGTGGCCAACGAAGAGGAACTGGCCGAAGACAACATCCAGGGAGAACATCTTGCGTGAGCATCTGATGGAGTATTTCGAGCACCTGCCGCCGCCGTTGGCTGTCTTTCTGGTGGCCATGCTGCCGGTTTTTGAATTGCGCGGAGCCATCCCGGCCGGATACGCCATGGGCATGACCAACCCCTACCTGATTTACGCTCTGGCTGTGCTGGGCAACTTTGTGCCGGTTTTGCCCATTTTGCTGCTTTTGGGCCCTGCAGAGAAGCATTTGCGGCGTTTCCGCACCATGGACCGCTTCTTTGACTGGCTCTTCAAACGCACCGTCAGCCGCAGCAATGTCATCAAACGCTACGAAAGCCTGGGCCTGATTTTGTTTGTGGCCATACCTTTGCCCATGACCGGCGCCTGGACCGGCAGCGTGGCCGCCTACCTCTTCAAACTCCCCTTGCGGATGGCCATTCCATGTATCATTCTTGGCATCCTGATCGCCGGAGTGGTGGTCTCTCTTGTATCGCAGGGGGTTATCCAACTGTGGAACTAGATAGTCTGAGCCACAGGTTTTTCGGTAGTCAGATCCGCTTAAGGTCGGGGTGTAGCGCAGCACGGTTAGCGCGCCTGCTTCGGACGCAGGAGGTCGGGAGTTCAAATCTCGCCACCGCGACCACTTTTTACTTCCGCACATTGTCAAAAGGTGCCCCCAGCACGACCAGCGCGCTCACGTTGGCATTTTTGCTGTGCATGGTGACCGCTCCGCTGAACGCCCTGGGCGACACCTCTTCGCCGGCCACCTACATGGTTCACAAGGGCGACAACCTCTCGGTCATCGCCCAGCGCTTCGGCACCAGCGTCAAGACTCTCAAGCGCGACAACAACCTCAGCAGTGA
>DAOVTU010000346.1 GCA_030632925.1 Candidatus Krumholzibacteriia bacterium
CTGTATGATCCAGGCGCCAGCCTGGCCATGGCCAATACGGCCGAAGAATTGGCGCGGCGCTACAGCATCACCCGTGAAGAGGCCGATGCTTTTGGACACCGTTCGCACATGAACGCCAAAGACTCGCGTGACGAAGGATTGTTCGCTGAAGAAATCGCACCGGTGACCTTGCCTGGCAGCGGCGGCCGTGATGACGTCGTGGTCGAACACGATACCCACATCATGGACAACATCAGCCTCGCGAAAATGGGCCGCTCGCATCCGGCCTTTGAAGCCGGCGGCATCATCACGGCAGGCAATGCCAGCGCGGTTGTCGACGGCGCGGCGGCCATGGTTCTGGGGCGCGAAGACGACGCCAAGGCTCACGGCTTGAAACCACTGGCCCGCGTGGTGGCAGTGGGCACGGCAGCCTGCGACCCACAGATCATGGGCTGGGGACCGGTGCCGGCGACTCGCCTGGCCCTGGACAAGGCCGGGCTCAAGGGCAGTGATATCGACCATGTGGAACTGAACGAAGCTTTTGCGCCGCAAGCGCTTGCCTGTATCAAGGATTTTGCCGAGATGGGTATGGACCCTGAAAAAATAAACCCGATGGGCAACGCCATTGCGTTGGGTCATCCGTTGGGCGCGACCGGAGCCATCCTGACTTTGACTTGTGCCTACGCTTTGCGGCGCAAGGGTCAGCGCTACGGTTTGGTGACGATGTGTATTGGTGGTGGGCAGGGGAACTCGTTGATCATTGAAAGCCTGGCCTAATCCGTCGGATTATCCGGTCAGGATGAAACCTTAAACTGTGAAAGTCGGTCCTCGCCATGTCTTTGGCCTACCATTGCCCCAAATGTGATGCGCTGCTCAATCCCAACGTGCGGGTGGTGCTTGTGGCCCGCTTTGGCCCCAAGCAGGGCATTGTCCTGATGAGTTCGCAGCCCGGAAACTACCAGGTCATCTGCGACATGGGTTTTTGCCATGAGGTTGCCAAGGGTGACATCATCGAGTTCAAGTGCCCGGTCTGCCACGGCTCGTTGACCTCCGAGACCCACAAGACTTTTGCCGAGCTCAAAATCGTCAACACCGAAAAAGAAGACAACAACACCTGCCTGCTGCGCTTCAGCCGGGTCAGCGAAGAACACGCGACGTTCCTGTACGACGGCGACTCGGTCAGGGAATTCGGCGAAGCTGCCAACTTGTTCAGCGATACCATGACCATCGAAGGGGATTGGGGCTGGTAAGCAGCCCCTGGCACATTCCTATTGACATCGCCTTGCCAATTTTCTACAATGCAGTTCGAACGTTCGTTCTAAAGTTCTAACGCATTGACTTATTGGCAGTTGTCAATTTTCAAGGCCTTTAAAAGCCTTCGAATGCAAAGGGAGTCGCCGTGACGCCATCCCCCCGTGCCCAGATCGTCGATTGGGCCACCGAGATCTACGAGGACCTCGAATTCACCGTGGTCCGCGAGTGGCTCGACGCCCAACCAGGCCGTAAGGCCGCCGGATTCCTGCCCGTCTACGCTCCCAAGGAAGTCATCCACGCCGCCGGTATGCTGCCCGTGGGTATCCACGGCAACGGGGCCATCGAAATCATCCGGGGCGACGCCTACTACCAGAGTTATATCTGCCACCTGCCGCGCTCCGTGGTCGAGTTGGCCGAATCCAACCGCCTGGATTTTTTATCGGCGGCCCTGTTCCCTTCGACCTGTGATGTGATCCGCAATTTATCCGGCATGTGGCAAATCATGTTCCCCGACATGTATGTGCGCTACATGCACCTGCCCCAGGTGGCCGATCCGGTGCTCGGTGCACAATTCTGGCAACGCGAGTTGAATGTGATTCGCGAGGGGTTGGGGCAGGTAGCCGGCACCACGGTGGGCGACGACCAGTTGCGCGCCTCCATCGGTATCTACAACGAAGTGCGCGAAGTGATCGGTCAGTTGTACGCACTGCGTAGCAAGCAACCCTGGAAAGTGCCCACCGAAGAATTGTACCTGCTGATGCGCGCCGGTGAAGTGGTGGCCCCGGAAGTGTTCATGGACCAGGCCCGCGCCTATCTGGCCGCTGCTGAGAACAGCGACGAGCGCATCAAGGACCGCACCCGCGTCATCATCGTCGGTTCGTTCTGCGAACAACCACCCCTGGGCCTGATCAAGACCATCGAGCGGGCCGGATGTTACATCGTTGATGACGACTTTCTGGCCGGCAACCGCTTCATGACCAAGGCCGTGCCCACCGCGGGCGATCCGGCGGCCAACCTGGCGACGACCTTCACCAGCAGCGCCGTCAAAACCTCGGTGCTTTACGAACCCGACCCGAAGGGCAAGAAGAGCCTCATGCAAGAGCGCGCCGCCGCGGCCCGGGCCGACGGCATCATCTTCTGTGCGGCCAGTTTCTGCGATCCGGCCCTGCTGGACCGCCCGATGTTGCGCGAAGGTGCCGAGGCTGCGGGCATCCCCTGCATCGCCTTCAAATTCGCCGAAAACTCGGGCCAGTTTCAACAATTCCGCGAGCAGGCGGGCACCTTCAGCGATTCGATCAAACTGTGGGGAGACGCGTCATGAGCGATAAGGAAATGAGAAACGCCCAAAAAGACGAATCGATGATCATCCAGAAAGAGATGATCGCCGAGCACTACAAACGGCTTGAACGTGCGCCGGAAACCAAAGAGCCAGTAGTCTACACTTTTGTGCCCGGCAACCTCACCGAACTCATCCGCTCATTTGGCTGCCTGCCGGTATTGCCCGAGATCAACGCGCTGCAGTCGGGCATGCGCGGCAAGAGCCGCGAGTACATCGCCGAGGCGGAAAAACGCGGTCACTCCGAAGACGTGTGCACCTACGTCAAATGCGACATCGGCATGGCCATGGCCGGCAACATCGGACCCACGGGTACAAAATTGCCCAAGCCCGACCTGCTGCTGCTCTCGTACACCGGTTGCTACACCTTCATGAAGTGGTTCGAACTGCTGCGCGAAGAGTACGACTGCCCCTGCGTTTTCCTGCACGTTCCCTACCAGGGTGAAGGTGAAATCGAGCCCGAGCACCGCGAATATATGGTCAAGCAAATCAAAGACGAGGTCATCCCGGCCCTGGAGAAAATTTCGGGCAATAAGTACGACGAAGAGGCGCTCAAGGAACGGTTGCGCCTGAGCGTGCAGGCCGAAGACGACTTGGTCTGGGTGCTGCAGTCGGCCATGCAGAAGCCTTCACCCATCGACGCCTACTTCGGCGCCGTGTATTACGTGGGCCCCATCTTCAGCGCCTTCCGCGGCACCGAAGAAGGCGTGAACTACTACAAGGCGCTGCGCCGTGAAGTGCAGGGCCGCCTGGATGCCGGTCTGGGCCCCGTCGCCCCCAAGGGTCCCATGGCCGAAGAGAAATACCGCATCGTGGTGGAAGGCCCGCCCAACTGGACCCACTTCCGTGAATTCTGGCAGATGTTCGCCGACGAAGGCGCCGTGGTGGTGGCCTCGACCTACAGCAAGGTCGGCGGCACGTACGACTTCGGTTTCCGCCACAATCCGGACGATCCCCTCGGCACCATGGGCGACTACTGCGCCGGTTGCTACACCAACCACAACCTGCCCGGGCGCATCGACATGCTGTGCCAGTACCTCAAGGACTACGAGGCTGACGGTTTCCTGATCAACTCGGTCAAATCGTGCAACTCGTTCAGCGCCGGACAGTTGATGATGCTCCGTGAGGTCGAAAAGCGCACCGGCTTGCCGGGCGGATTCATCGAATCGGATCTGGTTGATCCACGCTATTTCTCGGCTGCGAACATCAAGAACCGCCTCGAAAGTTATTTCCAGATGGTCGAGGCGCGCCGCTCGAGCTCAGCCCAAAAGGGGATGTCCGCATGAGTATCGCCTGCGTTGTCGGCACGGACCTCGGTTCGACCACCACCAAGTCCGTCATCCTTGATGAGGCCGGAGACATCCTGGGCCGGGGCATCACCAACAGCCGGTCGGATTACGACCGTGCGGCCCAGGTCTCGCGCAGTGAAGCCTTCATCACCGCCCGGTTCAACCTGCTGCAGCGGGAAGTGGAGCAGGCGGCCGGGGCCGAGGTTTTGCAAAGTCTTTTGAGCGCCTTCCGCCTGGAGCAGATCCTGGCCCAGCTCGATCGCCTGCACCAACTGGTGCTCGGCACGTTGGCCTTTGGCATACCGGCTGACCTGAACAGTGCCGCCACCGAAGCTGTCGCGACGATCATCGCGCGCATCCGGCAAAGCGAGTTGGAGTATTTTGAAGATCCGGCGGCCAAGAAGCGCTCGGACTTTTTCCGCGATTCGGTGGGCTCGGCCTGGAGTTCGATCAGCGAAGAAATCGGCGATCCGGCGGGCGTGAGTTACGACCTGCTCCTGGGCCTGTACGACAAGTGCATCATCCAGGTGGAGAACGAACCGCTGGCTTTGGGCTTTGGCGACCACATCGAAAGCGCCTTGACCCGTATCGGTGGCTCGGACGCGGTCAAGACAGGCGTGCGCCATGCCGTCGA
>DAOVTU010000576.1 GCA_030632925.1 Candidatus Krumholzibacteriia bacterium
CCGGACAGGTGCTCGATGGCGGTGGGGTGCCGGTGGTCGGAGCCGCGGTGATCGTGACCTATGAACTGCCGGCGGCAGCTATTGTCAGCAATCCGGACAAGCCACTCACGAGGATCATTTTTGATCTGTTGGAAACTGGGCCCGTCAGGGTGTGGGTCACCTCGGCATGTGAGGGCGAGATCGTGCGCACCCTGGTCGATGGTGTATTTGACGCCGGTCATTACAATTTTATTTGGGATAGCCAGGATGACGACGGTTTGCAGGTCACCAGTGGGGTGTATCAGTTGCACATCGAGGCGGGCGGAGAAACAACATCGAATGATATCGTGTTGATGGTCAATGACTATGACCCGGCTGCTGATCCGAGCCTGTACCGGCACCATGGGCTGACCGATCACGAAGGCCGTTTCCGGATCGAACAGGATTGCCTGCCTTTTGGATACTCGATGCAGGCGGTGGATGAAATGGGCGAGGAGATCGGAACCTACACCATCAACCGCCGGATCAGGCTGCATGTGTTGCATGCGGACCATCCCACCGGAGTCTCGGACTGGGTGACCGTGGATGAAGACACGGGTGTGGATGTGGCGTTGACTCTGGGTAAGTAGATTCGACAGGTCATTTTGACCAGATTTGGAAGAGGGTCCTTGGTGGGCCCTCTTTTTATTGAGACCGGGTGTTCCCGATCGTGCGGATTTCGGCTATATTCCCTCGGATCAAACCATCTTAGCAGGAGAAGCCATGGACAAGATTTTCAAGGGTGTGCTCGAATTCCAACAGGAGGACTTCGAAACCCACCGCGAACTTTTCAGCCAACTGGGGCGCGAGCAAAAGCCGCACACCCTGTTCATCGGCTGTTCCGACTCAAGGGTTGTGCCCACGCTGATCACCAAGACCGATCCGGGCGAACTGTTTCTGGTGCGTAACGTGGCCAACATCGTGCCGCCTTTCGGAAGTGCAGCCCGTGATGGAGGCACGACCGCGGCCATCGAGTATGCAGTCCAGGCCCTGGATGTCGATACCATCGTCGTGTGTGGGCATTCCAACTGCGGTGGTTGCGCGGCGATGAACATGGATCCGGCCGAACTGGACTTGTTGCCGCACACTCGCGAGTGGTTGAAGATCAGCGCCGAGGTGCCCGAAAGGGTGACGCAGAAACTGCGCAGCAATGATCCTGCTGAGCGCGAATGGCTCACTGAGCAGCTCAACATAGTGGTGCAGATGCGCAACCTGCTGACCTTTCCCTACGTGAAGGAAAAGGTGGTCGCCGGCACTTTGAACATCCTGGGTTGGTACTACATCATCGAGACCGGAGAAGTGCTGAACTTCAATGACTCCACCGGTCATTTCGAGTTGGTGACCTGATGCTCGAACGCGAACTGAAAACCAGCAGCCGCACCGATTTTGTGGACGCCACCGGGCTGGTGCAGGCTGTCGTGGATGAACTGGAAATCACCGATGGAGTGGTGGTGGTCTTCAATCCGCATACGACCGCGGCGGTGACCATCAACGAAGGTGCCGATCCGGATGTGGTCCGGGACATGAGCGTGGCCCTGGATCGCATCGTGCCCTGGCAGGACGACTACCATCATGCGGAGGGCAATGCGGCGGCCCACATCAAGGCCTCGATGTTCGGCAGTTCGGTGACGGTCATTGTGCAGGACGGCCGGTTGCAGCTGGGCACCTGGCAGAAAATCTGGTTCTGTGAATTTGACGGTCCGCGCCGCCGCCGGCTGTGGGTGCGCAGCCTGACTTCAGGAGAATAGGCCGTGGGGTCGATAGGGTCTGATCCGCGCGGGTTGACCACTTCGGGTCAGCGGCTTAAACTAGCGAAGAACTTAATGCTCACGATCCTGTGTTGCTGCCCCGGCGGGCTGCGATCTGGTTAATGGCAAGATAAAGCTGTAGAAGAATTTAGACCAACTACCTTCGAGTAGAAGATCATGCCCCTTTGTGGGCGGGAGCCAAATTGAAAGCCCGAGAAATACGCGCCAGCTTCCTGGATTATTTTGCCCAGCGGGGACACGAAGTCGTTTCGTCGTCCACCCTGGTGCCGCAGGATGACCCGACCCTGATGTTCACCAACGCGGGCATGAACCAGTTCAAGGGTGTCTTTCTGGGCCTGGAAAAACGCGACTATGTGCGCGCGACCTCGGTGCAGAAATGCATGCGGGTCTCGGGCAAACACAACGATCTCGAAGAGGTCGGCAAGGACGCCCGGCACCACACCTTTTTCGAGATGCTGGGCAATTGGTCCTTCGGCGACTACTACAAACGCGAGTCCATTGTCTGGGGTTGGGAATTCCTGACCAAAGAGATGAAGCTGGACGCCAGTCGCCTGTGGGTTTCGGTCTACAAGGACGATGACGAAAGTTTCGACATCTGGGAAAAAGAAGTGGGCGTGCCCGCCAAGCGCATCGTGCGCCTGGGGGATCTGGAAAAGGGTGACGACGAAAACTTCTGGTCCATGGCCGATACCGGCCCCTGCGGTCCCTGCACCGAGATCCATTTCGACCAGGGCGAAGCCATGAAGTGCGACCATCCCGATGGCTGCTTTGTCGGCGTGTGCGACTGCGACCGCTGGCTCGAGTTGTGGAACCACGTATTCATGGAGTTCGACCGCCAGGAAGGCGGGGCTTTGAACCCGTTGCCGATGAAGAGTGTGGACACCGGCCTGGGCTTCGAGCGCCTGGTGGCCGTGATGCAGGGCAAGCAGAGCAACTATGATACCGACTTGTTCGTGCCGTTGATTGCCCGCATGGCTGAAATTTGTGGCCGCAAGCCTGAAGGCGAAGACCGCATCAGCATGCAGGTCATTGCCGACCATGCCCGGGCGGTGGCCTACACCGTGGCTGACGGCGCCATTCCCAGCAGCAGCGACAGTGGTTATGTGGTGCGGCGCATTTTGCGGCGGGCCGTGCGGCACGGTCACCTGTTGGCCGTCGAAGAGCCGTTCCTTGATCGCATCAGCGATCTGGTCATCGACGAGATGAGC
>DAOVTU010000060.1 GCA_030632925.1 Candidatus Krumholzibacteriia bacterium
GCGCGCCGGAGGTCTGTTTATCTTGGCTGGCGCCCTGCTCAGCGGGGCGACCGGATGCGCCAACCTGGGGGTCAAGCCCTGGGAACGTGATCTGTTGGCCGAACCCGGCATGGAGATCGATCCGGATGTGGTGATCACCGCGCTGGACGAGCACATCTACTTCAGCAAGGAAGCTTCGACCGGTGGTCTGGGCACCGCGGGGGGTGGCTGTGGCTGCAATTAATAAAGCGGGCGCCGTGCGTTCAGCCATCGTGGGCGCCTGTGGCCTACTCGGACTCGGCGGCGCCACCGCTGAAGCCACCGAGGTCAAGACGGCGATTTTGGGCTACAATGAACCCGACCGAGTGAAAGCTTTTGAGGCCATCATCGATGGCAAGCACGACTTCGCCAACGGCAAGATTTTCAATTTTCGATTTGTGTACGACGCCCTGACCGGCGCTTCGGCCACGGGCGCGGCACCGGCTTCGTTCACCCAGACCTTCACGCGTCCTTCGGGCGAGGGTTCGTACCAGGTGGCGCCCGGCGAGACGCCGCTGGACGATACCTTCCGCGATACCCGCCTGGCGCTGAGTGCGGGCCTGACCATGCCCCTGAACCGCGTCACGAACTTCAGCTTCGGGCTGTATGGCTCTGGCGAATACGATTACACATCGTTGGGCGCCAACGCCTCCTTGACCCGGGATTTCAACCAGCGCAATACCACCGTGGCCCTGCGCGGCGCCTTCTTTGACGATTCGATCAGCCCCGAAGGCGGCCGACCGGTGCCGTTTTCGGCCATGCCGGATGAGGGCATCCAAAAATCCAAGCTGCCCGGCGATGGCAGCAAGTCGGTGATGGATCTGGGCCTGGGCGTCACCCAGGTGATCAACCGCAGCACGGTGGTTCATCTGAACTACACCTACAGCGACGTGAGTGATTACCAGACCGACCCCTTCAAGATGCTGAGCGTGGTGGACCCGGTCACGGGCGACCCGCGCGGCGCCGATTCCTACTTGTACGAAAGTCGGCCGGATGCCCGCACCAAGCACGTCTTTTTTGGACGAGTAGCCAAGCATCTCGGCAGGGACATTGTGCATCTGTCTTACCGGTATTTCACCGATGACTGGGGCATCAATTCCCACACCCTCGACTTGACCTACCGCTGGAATTTTGGTGGCGGCAAATACCTGAAGCCGCACCTGCGTTACTACGACCAGGCGGCGGCTGATTTTTACCAGGGTTTCCTGGTTGATGGCGAGGCCTTGCCGCAGCACGCTTCGGCGGACTACCGTCTGGGCGACATGCAGGCGGTGACCTATGGCCTGACCCACGGGCGCATCGTTGGTGACGGGCATGAGCTGACCTTGCGCCTGGAGTATTATGTCCAATCCGGTGAAAGCCATCCGGCCGAGGCCATTGGGGTGCTGAAGGACTTCGACCTGTTCCCGACCGTTGATGCCCTGATTTTTCAGGTGGGCTACACCTTCAACCTGTTCGAGTGACCGGGATGAAGGTTTTTCAGCAAGGGGAATACTGGCAGGGCCGATTCAAGGCCATGGCCAGCCCTTGCGAAATTCTGGTCGAGGTCGCGCAGGAGGCCGAAGCGCGGTTGCTGTGTGAGGCGGCCGAAACCGAGGCCCGGCGCATCGAAACGAAATTCAGTCGGTACCGCGAAGACAACATCGTGCACGCCCTGAACAACGGCGCCGGTCAGCCGGTGAATGTTGATGACGAAACCGCCGATTTGCTGGATTTTGCCCACCGCTGTCACGAGATCAGCGGTGGGCGTTTTGATGTCACCAGTGGGGTGCTGCGGCGCATCTGGAAGTTTGACGGCAGCAGCGGTATTCCTTCCCGCAAACAGGCCAAGGCGCTGTTGCCATTGATCGGTTGGCCGCGCATCACCTGGCAGCGGCCGCAAGTGACGGTGCCGCCGGGCATGGAAATCGACCTCGGTGGTCTGGGAAAAGAATACGCGGTGGATCGCGTGGCGACCCTGTTGGCCGACGGGTCCACGGCTCCGATGTTGGTGAATTTTGGCGGCGATCTGCGGGCCGTGGGCAGGCGAAACGGTGGCAAGAGTTGGCAGGTAGGCGTGGAGTTGCCCGGGGCGGTGGACAGCGCCGGATTGAAACTCGATCTGGGGGTGGGCGCCCTGGCCACCAGTGGCGATGCCCGCCGTTTCCTGCTGCGCGACGGTGTTCGTTATCCGCACATCCTGAATCCGCGCACGGCCTGGCCGGTGATGCGGGCGCCGCGCTCGGTGACCGTCCTGGGCGACACCTGCACCGAGGCCGGATTGCTGGCCACCCTGGCGATGTTGCGCGGCGCCGAGGCCGAGGCTTTCCTGGCCGAACAGGGCGTGCAGAACTGGGTCATCCGCTAGATCAGGCCTTAGGGATTCTTGACCGCCGTCAGCAATGCCTGCACCACTTTTTCCGCATCCCGCTGCCTCAACTCTTCATACCGGATGGCCCAGATGTGATCCTGGTAGGCCAGATTCCGCATCTCAACCAGCAGTTTGTAACGGGCCGGATTCTGCCGCAGCACGCCCAGATCCTTGCCCGTGGCCCGGGCCCCGGCGCCCATGGCTGGCAACAGATTGCGGGCAAAAGTGCGCGAGACCGTGTCGGTGCGATGCCGGTTCTGGAAGTAGAACAGCGACACGACTTCGCCAAAAGCCGGCACGTTGTCGGCGTGGAAACTGAGGAAAACCTGCCGGTTGGCCGGCGTGCCCTTGTAGGCCTGCTTGGCCACGTCGATGCGGGCGTTCAGGTATTTCTGCCCACCCTTGGGCCAGTCCGAAGGCTTGTTGCTGCGGTTCCAGGCCGCGCTGTTGAAGACCTCGTTGCGGTCGTGCACAAAAGTGCTGTTGATCGGTTCGCTCTGGCGCAAAAGGTGGTTCGGGCTCAGCAAAGTCAGCGTAACCGTGGCACCATGCAGGCGCAGCAAGACATAGGTGCGCAGGGCGATGTCATGTACGTATTCATCTTCAACGATGTAGAAGACTTTGCCCTGTTCGTCCTTGGCCATGACGATGGTGCCGGGGTCGATGCCGCCGTGGCCCGGATCCAATACGAAATTCCATCCGACCAGGTCATTGCTCAGGCGGCTCATGCCGTCGACGGTTTTTTCAAACTCTTCCCACAACTGGCGCGCGTTGCGGTAGGCCTGGCGCGGCGAGATGCGGCTTTCTTCGAAGTAGTTGCGGCTTTTTTGCTGGTAAGCTTTGGGCGGCGCAAAATAGTACGGCCCGTTGGGGCCCTGCACCCGCGACACACCGGGCACCGATACCTTGAGAATGCTCCAGTCCAAACCGTCGGGTGTTTGCCGCGGTGCCGCACCCGGTACCGGCCGCACCTGCAGCACATCGCCCGGATGAATGACCGATCCGTTCAGGTTGTTCAGCTTCCGCAGCTCCCGTAGGCTCATCTGGTGCAGTCGCGCGATTCCCGAGAGGAAATCACCCTCCTTGACCTTATAAGTCGCGCGCCTGGCCGCCGCCTGCCCCGTCAACTTCAATTCCTGGCCCGGATAAATGCGATCCGAAGTCATGCCGTTGAGATCCTTGATCTCATCGACGGTCATGCCGTAGGCGCGGGCAATTTCCCACAACGCGTCGCCGTTTTCGACCATGTGCACCGAACTTTCGGACGCCTTGAGCCGCAGCTTCTGACCCTTGATAATGGTATTGCCACTGATCCCGTTGATGCCTTTGAGGCGGTCGAGGGTCAGCCCATAACGCTGGGCGATTTCCGACAGGGATTCGCCGCTGCGCACCACGTGCACGGCCTCGTCCATGGGCGTGGGGTGCAATTTGAGCCGTTGCCCGGGTTGGATGGTATTGCCCCGCAGGCCATTGATCTGTTTGAGCAGGCTCACTGACAAATCGTGCCGGCGGGCAATGTCCGTCAGGTTGTCGCCTCGCCGCACCACATACCACTCCAGATCCTGCACGGGGATGCGCAGGCGTTGCCCGATGGCCAGTTCGTCACTGCGCAGGGAATTCCAGTCGCGCAATTCCTGCACCAGAACATCGTACCGCCGGGCGATGAGGGTCAGATTTTCGCCCCGGCGCACCCGGTGGGTTTGCCACTCCTGGGCGAAGGCCGCCACCGCGGGCCACAGCAACAGCATGGCCAGCAGCGTTATCAACAGGTGTGCAGGAATCTTTCGAATGCGCGTGATGATGTCGGCTCCTTGCCGTTCGTTCGTTCCGTCGGAATGTCAGTATGCCTAGGGCCGCCCGGCCCGCTCTTCAGCCTTAGCAAAAATCTTTTTGACCAGAGGCCAGTCGGCCTTGATCGCCTGTTCCATTTCGGCCACCGTGGCCTCCACCTGCTCGGCGGTAAAATCATCCTGAAAATCCAGGCTGAGATTGACCAGAATGTATTCGGGGCCCATGTGCAGTGTGAGCACCTCGTTCACCTTCACGACACCCTTGGCAGCCGTCGCCAGACGACGCACACCCGCCACACAATCGGGTGCCGCGGATTCACCAATGAGCAGGTCCTTGGTTTCGACTGCCAAAAACCAGGCCGTCAGGCCCAGAATCAGGCCAATGACGATGGAAGCGGCGCCATCGAGCCACAACAATCCGGTCACCTGTCCCAGCCAGATACCCACAAAAGCCACGATGATTCCCAACATGGCCGCCGTGTCTTCAAACAGCACGACAAAAGTGGAAGGGTCCTTGCTTTGGCGCACCGCCTGCAAATACCCCAACCGACCCTTGGAAAGGCGGAATTCCTTCAGGGCCATACCCCAGGCGGCGCCTTCGAAGACAAAGGCCAGTGCGAGCACGATATAATTCAGCCGCGCGTTGGCGATGGGCGCAGGGTGTTGGATATGCCGGATGCCTTCGTACAGGGAAACGCCCGCACCCACCGCAAAAATGAGGATCGCGACGACGAAAGACCAAAAATAGATCTCCTTGCCGTAGCCAAAAGGGTGGTCCGGATCGGCCTTGCGCTTGGCCCGGCCAAGGCCCAACAGCAAAAGCCCCTGGTTGCCGGTGTCGACCAGGGAGTGGATACCCTCCGACAGCATGGCCGAGCTGCCGGTCGTGGCGGCGGCACCCAGTTTGGTCACTGCGATGAGCGCATTGCCCACCAGGGCGGCGTAGATCACTTTCTTGGAACCGGAATGGGCCATCGAAGACTCCTGATCGTGGTATCTGCTTCGTCAACTGGGCGCAATAATAACCCGAACCGTGCCCGGGGCCAAGTATTAGCGGAGACTGATCGAATCAGGGGTTGCGGGCGGGGGGGATGGGCTCATATCATGGGGCGGCGCAAAATTATGAACCAACGTGGAGGTTTTATCGTGAACAATCTGCTGCCACGGAGCTCGCAATGGCGACGCCTGGTATTGACCGGCTTGAGTGCTGCGTTGGCTTTGAGCCTGGCCGCTTGTTATCCGGGTGGGCCCGAAGAGCTGGACGATATCGGTCTCGTGCTGTCTTTCAGTAGCCCGGATGTCAACTACGCCGGCCTGATGACCTATGCCATGGAAGATACCGTCGCTGTTCTGGATGTGGACGACAGTTCGGCCGAACCGCTCGATACCCAGTTCGATCCGACCATCCTGCAAGCCCTGCAGGACAATATGGCGGCTCGCGGTTTTACCCGTGAAATGAACCCGGATATCAACAAGCCTGACGTCTGGCTGGCCGTTGGTGCGGTCAAGTCCACCACCTGGTTCTCCTGGAGCAGTTGGGGCTATTGGGGTGGTTACTATCCTCCCAGCTGGGGCGGCGGCTATTATCCGTCCAGTGGCGTGGCGAATTTCAAGCAGGGTTCGATTGTTTGGCAGGCACTGGACCTGCGCGGCATCGATGATCCCACCGATCCGGCCACCCCGCCGCCGGCCATGTGGCGGGCGGGTATCAACGGCGCCCTGAGCAGTTCGAACTCGGCGACCCACGGGAAAATCACGACGGGCATCGCCCAGGGGTTCAGCCAATCTCCTTACATGATCGCCGCACCGCCGACCAAGCAGAACAGCCAGGGGGACCGGTAATGAAAAACCAAACACTGACCGGACTGTTCATGTTGAGTCTCGTCCTGGTGGTCCTGAGTGCCGGTTCAGCGAGCGCAAACAAGAACACATTCGGCGTGGCCTGGAATATCTCGTTGCCCATCGGCGACGCCAGTGATCACACCTCGGGCCTGCAGTTTCGCGGGGCGAGCATGGAGTGGCGCAATTTCTATACACGCGACATGGCCTACGGCATCAACGCCAGTTGGGATGTCTTTACCGAAAGTTTCGAAGGCACTTTTGAGGGGGACAATTTTGCGCTGACGGGCAAGAGCTGGCGCTACCTCAATGCTGTGCCCATCTATGCTTCGTGGCACAAATATTCCGGTGGCGACAAACGCGACAAGCGGCCGTTCTACGGCATCAATGCCGGCACGGCCTATATTCACCGGCGAACTGAAGTCGGGGTATGGCAGCAGAATCAGGACAACTGGCATCTGGCGATTGCCCCGGAAGTGGGCATGCGGATGCCGTGGGATTCTTTTGTGGGTTGGGCTTCGCTGCGGTACAACTACGCGTTCAGTGCCGGAGACGTGGATTCCCAGCAGTGGCTCGAATTCCGAATCGGTTTTGGAATGGATTGATTCTCAGCGAGATATGAAAAGCCACCGCCCGGGTTGGGCGGTGGCTTTTTCATTTGGTTGTGCCTCTGAAAATGTGTCTGGAGCCCGACTTGCTGCCCACCGGTAAGGTGCGCATTAGCAGGCGGGCCGGCACTAGCGGGTTTTGGTGGTACGAACCTGCGAACCTAAGCCGGTTTAGCACATCAATGGCGCAATCTGAACCTCGGTTAAGGAGTGGATGGTCCAAGATCACCTGTTGTGGAGGTGTACCTTTCAGTTACCACCAGGAGCACCTGCGTCTCCACTGCTTTGCGTGCCTGACTATCCCGACCAGCTCCTTTTCTTCCCACCGGGCCAATTAAATGGCTATCCGGCGAGCCCATCAGGCAGGCACAACATCTAACCAACTTTAGTTGAATGAGTTGCGTGGCCTCCAAAAAACACAATTTCAGGGGCACAACCTTTTCATTTACCCCAGTTCGTATTTGCTGATCCGATAGACCAGCACATGCCGCGGGATGTCCAGAAAGACCGCCGTCTTGCTCCGGTTGCCGCCGCAGATCGCCAGTGCCCGCCGGATAACTTCCTTTTCCAACTCCACCAGCGACATGCCGGATTCGGGCAACGGCCCGAGGGGCAGCCCACCCGGTTCGGTAGTGGCCGCCGGTGTGGCCGGGGCGATGGAGCCCGCCTGGGGGGCCAACCGATGCAGGTCTGCAAGCGTGATGTTGTCTCCGCGCCGCATCAGCACCAGGCGTTGGTTCAGGTTCTTCAGTTCCCGCACGTTGCCTCGCCAGGGCCGCGCATCCAGTTCCGCGCGCATTGCCGGTTCGGAGGCCACTTGTTCCCCGGCGTGCAACAAGGTGAAATGGTCCCAGAGCAGCGCCACGTCTTCGGGACGTTCGCGCAGGGGCGGCAGGGCCAATTGCAGGACATTGATTCGGTAGAGCAGATCCTCACGGAAGCGCCCTTCTGCCACCTCTTTTTCCAGGTCGCGGTGGGTCGCGCAGACGAGCCGAAAGTCCACCGCAACGGAGGAACTGTCGCCCACCGGGTCGACCTGATGGGACTCCAGCACCCGCAGCAGTTTCGGCTGCAGGTCGAGCGACAACTCGGCAATTTCGTCGAGAAACAAGGTGCCGCCTTCTGCTGACCGGATTTTTCCCGGCGCGGCCCTATCCGCCCCGGTGAAGGCGCCTTTGGCGTGGCCAAACAGTTCCGACTCCATGAGCTGGCCGGGGATGGCGCCGCAGTTGACGGCCACAAAAGGTTTGTCCCAGCGCGGGCTCAGGTCGTGGCAGGCGCGGGCCGCCAGTTCCTTGCCGGTGCCGCTCTCGCCGATGACCATCACCGTGGCATCACTGGGGGCCGCCAGGCGCAGGTCGGCCATGAATTGTTTCATGCGCGCCGACCGGTAGACCAGGCCCGAGTCGGACTGACGCCGTTTCAATAGGCCGCGCAAACGCACGTTGTCCTGCTCCAGATTGCGGGTGCGCAGGGCCTGCTCCACCGTCAGTTTCAGTTCGTCACGGGCAAAAGGTTTCAAAAGATAGGTAAAGGCGCCCAATTGCATCGCTTCGACCGCCTGCTCGACCGTGCCGTGGGCCGTGAGCATGATGACCGGTGGCGCACCTACGCCATCGTCGGCTTCCCGGATGCGCCGTAAAACTTCGATACCGTTGATGCCCGGCATCTGGATGTCCGAGACGACGAGGTCTGGTTGGCACTCCATTTTTTGCAGACCATCTTCGCCATTTTCAGCCGGCACCACATCGTGGCCGGCTTCGGTCAGGATGAAGCGCACGACTTCGCGCAGATTGTGGTCGTCGTCTATCAGAAGGATGCGGGACATGGAAAGCCTTTCCTGGATCCAGTTTACAGTTTGTCGCTCGCCGCCAGGGTCAGCACGATACTGCCGCCCGGCGCGTGGTTTTGATCGATCTGCAACGTGCCACCGAGATCTTCGGCAATGCGCAGGCTGGTGGCCAGGCCCAGGCCCGTGCCTTCATGTTTGGTGGAAAAAAATGGGGTGCCGAAGTTGGCAACGGCGTCCTGGGAGAACCCTGGTCCTGAATCCAGCACCCGACAAACGGCGCGGTCGCCCTCGCGTGCGAGCACCAGCGTGACTTCTCCCTCAGGGCCGGCGGCCGCGGTGGCATTGAGAGCCAGGTTCAACAGTACCTGCCGGATCTGCTCGGCATTGCCGATGGCCATCAGGTCGGTTTGGCCGCTGATCTGCAGAGGCGCGGTGTCGGGTTGGTGGGCAAGCAACTGCTGCACCGCTGCTGCTTCGGCGCCCAGATTGAACGGGGCGCTGTCGCCGGGTTCGCTGCGGGCGAAAGCTAGAAAGCGTGTCAGCACCTGGTTCAGGCGTGCGGTCTCTTCGAGCATGATGCGGAACATCCCGCCCTTGGGGTGTTCAGGAGGAAAATCGTCGCCCAGCACTTCGGCTGAACCTTGAATGCTGGCCAGAGGGTTGCGGATCTCGTGGGCCAGGCCAGCCGACAGGCGGCCGACTGCGGCCAGGCGAGCCGACTGCACCAACTCAGCCTCCATGGCCGTCTTTTCGTCGAGGGCGGCCTGCAGGTCTTCGGCCGTCACTTGCAACCGGGCCCGGGCGGCGTTGATGCGGCCGACCAGAATGCCGGTCACCATGCCCACGCCTAGATAGAGACCCATCTCCAGAAATTTTTCCGTGGGCGAACCGGGATCATGGCCAATGCGACCAGTGGCGTGGGGCACGTACAGGGCGATGACCAGCAGTGCAGCCAATTCGCCACCGCGCGGCCCGCCCCGAAAGGCGGCCAGGATGATGGGGAAATAATACAGCCGCCGGTAGATGCCATGCAGGTTGGCCCACCAGGGAGACGACGTGGCGCCGGTGCTGTGGTCATGCATCCCGCCGTGGGGTGTGAGGTAGTGCAGGGCGCTGATGACCAGGATCATGGCCAGGGCCAGGCCGTATTTCCGCAGAAATTCCACGACTGTATTGTTGTTTTGACCCGCGGCGGCGGTCATGGGGGACATCCTTTTGATTGTCGGCAAAGGTCTTTTTGGTCTACGGTTTCACAATATTCTAGAGCTCTTTGGAGAATATTCTTCAAAAATCTGCTCCGGAACCATCAGCGAGCCCGTAAGTCGTTGATATGCAAGATATAGGCCTGAGGTGTGTTTCTTGCAACCAGCAGTCGAACCCGAGGATGGCCCCCTTTGAAAGTACCAGTGAAAGTCTTGGACCAGATAATGTTCCCATTGCACACCCGACCGCAGCTTTTTCGCCA
>DAOVTU010000318.1 GCA_030632925.1 Candidatus Krumholzibacteriia bacterium
CGGTTGGCCAATTCGTCCAGGCCTTCGCCGGTCTTGTCGTTGATCAACCAATCGAAGTAGGCCCGGAAAGTGGAGAAGTTGCGTTCGCGCAAAACCTTTTGCAGGCGGCCCACCACCAGCGTTTTTTTCTGCTCGGTCAGGTTGATTCCAAAACGGTCATAGACAAGATTGCGAATGGCTTCAAAGTCCCTGCCGGAGATGCGTTCCCCGACAGTTTGTTCCGGCATCTGAATTACGCTGGACATCCAGGTTCGACCTTTCAGATTGCCTGCGTGACGTCGAGATCCAGATCAACCAGGGTCACCATGAATTTCTGTTTTTCGATGGGCTTGACGACATAACCGTCAGCGGCCGAACTGAAGGCCTGTTGGATGTTGTCGTGGTCTTCGAGGGCGGTGGTCATGACAACCTTGGCCCCGTTGCCATCGGTCAGGCCGTGCTTTTCTTCGAGCTCGCGGATCAGGCCGAGGGCTTCCTGGCCCCCCATACCCGGCATCATGATGTCCAGGCAGATCAGATCGTAATAGGTGCCTGACTCCAGGGCCGTGCGCACAGCTTCGACGGCTTCGTTGCCATTGATGGCCACATCGGCGCCGCCGAGGGGCTCGAGATAGCGGCACAACAGGCGGCGGCTGATAAAATCGTCTTCGACTACGAGAATGTGCATAATCGGTCCTTTGCTTTCCTGCCTGGGCTGCAGGGAACCTCAATCCGGTCGGATGCGTATGCTTCCGGTGTGGTTTGTTACTAATCGGCTAGGCTTACTGGCTCTTGAATAAATCTTTAGTCCTGTTGGTATGCTTGGTGTTTGGCGGCGGGCGGGCTTATCATGTCCGGGCTGCGCCATTGGTGCTGGAATCGTTAAAAGTCTCTAAAATGGGGTACAACATGGGTTTGCTGGGTACATTGCTCGGAGGCGGGCTGGGTTTCATGCTGGGAGGGCCCTTGGGGGCCATGATCGGCGGGGTCCTCGGGTCCAACGTCAAAATCAAAGGTGGCGCCTCGCAGGGGCATCCGGGCGCGCGCAGCCCTGGTGGCGGCCGGATGGGTTACAACCCCCTGCACGCCCAACAAACGTTCCTGATCGCCTTGATCAGCCTGTCGGCCAAAGTGGCCAAGGCCGACGGCACCGTGTCGCCAGCTGAAGTGGCCAGTTTCGACAATTTCTTGAAAATGCAGCTGAACATGGGCGCGGCCGAGCGCCAGGTGGCCTCGCGGATTTTCAACGAGGCCCGCGACTCGGACATCCCGGCCGAAGAGTTCGCGCGGCAGGTTCGGCAAATATTGCTGGGCCAACCGGCGCGCATGCGCGACCTGATTTCGCTCCTGATGAGCATCGCGCTGGCTGATGGCCATCTGCATCCAGCCGAAGATCGCATGATCAAATCCATCGCCTCGACCATGGGTTTGAGCGCGCGGGATTACGACGAAGCCGTGGGCATGTTCAACCCCCGCGCCAATACCGAAACCTCTTATGCGGTGCTGGGCGTATCACCCGAGACGCCCGTGGCCGAGATCAAAAAAGCCTACCGTGCCCTGGCCAAGGAATACCATCCGGATGTGGTGGCCAACAAGGGCATGGGTGAAGATTTCCAGAAGTTCGCCGCCGAAAAAATGCGCGCCGTGAACTCGGCCTATGACGCGGTCAAGGAAGAGAGGAACTTCTAGTGCCCGAGTTGCCAGAGGTTGAAAATGTGGGCCGGGCGCTGAAGGGCAACCTGCAGGGGCAGGAGTTGACGGGTTTGCAGGTGAACTTCGCCGGTGTGTTGGGGCAAAGCGTTCAGACAACCCGCAAAGCACTGGTGGGCAAGGTGTTGCAGGATGTTCACCGCCACGGGAAATACCTGATTTTGGCCTTCGGTGAAGGCAACGAAGCGGCCTACCTGATGATCCACCTGCGCATGACCGGCCAATTTTTTATTCTCGAAGAATACGAACCCGACAAGCACGTGCACCTGGTTTTTGAGTTTCCCGATGCGCCGCCGGTCTATTACCGTGACGTGCGCAAGTTTGGGCGCCTGGTGTTGGTGGAAGACGCGACCACACCCGCAGCGTTGGCCCACGTCGGGCCCGACATGATGAAGGTGCGGTTCGCCGATTGGCACTCGCGCATTGCTCATCGCAAGGCGCCCATCAAGTCTTTGTTATTGGACCAGGGCATCGCGGCCGGGCTCGGGAATATCTACGTGGATGAGTCGTTGTTTCTGGCTGGCGTGCACCCCTTGGCCCGACCGTGCGATCTGGACGAAGAGGTTTTGCGGGATGTGTTGCAGCGCGGCAAGGCCGTGATGCGTTTGGCCATTGATCATGGCGGCACAACGTTTCTGAACTTCACGAATTTTTACGGCAAGCCGGGGAATTTCAAACGGAAGTTGCGGGTGTATGGGCGTGGCGGTGAGCCCTGTCGCGATTGTGGCGCGACGTTGGAGAAGATCGTGGTTGGAAGACGCTCTTCGGTGTTTTGTGGGGAGTGTCAGGGGGGGATTTAGCCTGCCCCGCCTCAATCCAATCCCATCAACGTCCGCGCATGTTTCGGCGCCGGTGATCCGAACGACAGCAACTCATCATGGAACTCATGCAGATCAATCTTGCCGCCGTTTTTCGCTTCAAAATCCCGCCTGATCCGGTTGATCTCCAAATTGCCCACGTAATAAGTCGACAGTTGGGTGCTGGTCAAACTCGCCCTGACCCACTTGCCCGCCGCTTCGCCCTCTTCCTGGAAGCCTTCGACCATCATCATCTCCATGGCTTCGCCTTCGGTCATGCCGGCGGTGTGGATTTTCTGGTCGATGATGCTGTTGATGATCAGGCGCAGGCGCATTTTCAGTTGCTGCAAATGCAGCTCGGGCCCGCCGTATTCGGCCTCGACCATGAGTTGTTCGGCGTAGGTTGCCCAGCCTTCGACAAAGGTGCCGCTGGAAAAAATGGCGCGCAGCGGCGTCTCGGCTTCGTACCTGTTGGCGTGGGCGATTTGCAGGTAATGCCCCGGCATCGCTTCGTGCACCGTGAGGTTCTGCAGCATGTAATCGTTGTACTCGCGGTAGAAGGTTTCTGCTCTTTCGGCACTCCAGCTTTTCGGCGTCGGGCTGATGGCGTAGAAGGTGGTCCCGTTTTTTTCCAGTGGTCCCGGCGAATCGCAATAGCCGATGTAGAACCCACGCTGGTGCTCCGGCATGACGATGATTTCCACAGGATCGTCAGGCACGGTGACCAGTTTTTTATTCCGCACAAACTCGGTGATTTTTTTTAGTCCTTCGCGCGCCTCGGGCACAATGGTTTCGTTGTTGGGCCGGTCTTCCGACAACCGCACCAGCACCCGCCGGATGAGATTGTCGCGGCCGGGGTTCTGGTCATCCACATGCCCCCCGAAGTAGTCGCGGTACAGCGGCAAGGCGATTTCGTACATCTGATCACGAGTGGAAACGAGGTCCTTTTCAGCGCTGGCCAGGATGTCGTCGGAGCTCAGGTCCGAGCTCAACGAATAGCGCAGCTTCTTTTCCCACAGGTCTTTACCCAGGCGGAAATCACCATCCGAACGGGGCAACAGGTCGGCTTTCAACCAGCGGCCATAGTCATCCAGAGCGGCAATGGCGCGGGCCCGCACAGGCTGGAATTCGTCCTGCATTTCGGGCACCTGGGCCAAATATTCCTGCAGGCCATCCATGACCAGATTGATCACGCCGGGGTTTTGGTTGATGGCTGTTTCGGTCATCACCCGCGGCGGGTTGTCGAGGTTGGCGCGGGCTGCGGCCAGGGTATTGGGCAGCGCTTCGAGGCGCGACTTCACCGCAACCAGACGCTCGGGCAAAGGCGCGTAGTCCCGCGCCAAAATGTTGTACAAGCCATCACCCGGATTGTAGAGCGTCGGGTTCCAGCGGTGCTCGCGCAGTTCGGTGATTTCGAACACAGTCGACTCGCAGGCCTCCTTGAGAGTCGCGTAGTCGATGCGGTTGGCCAAACTGAGGCGCTCCGGATTGATCTGCTGCAATTTTTTCAGGGTGTCGCGGTTGAACTCAGCCCGGGCCTCGAAACCCTCTTCGCTCAGGTCACTGACCTGGCTGTCAAAGCGGTGGTCGCCCAGGTTGGTGGCCCATTCCGGGTTCAATTCCAACAGGCGCTCGAGGTGGTCCTGCGCCAATTTCGTGAACCGGGCATCGGCCTCGGGATGCGATGAACTGCAGGCGGCGGTCATCGCCAGCAAGACCAACAACAAAGCCAACTTCTTACCAAACATGGAGTTGTCCTTCTTTTTCAAACACACGAGTCCGGGCGGGGCAGGCCGGCCACACGGCAGGCTCCCTTCGATGGACCCTTGGGAAACAAGTCGTAGATCTGCCGTAGGGAATTGCCCGTTCCCTTGCACAGGGTCCGGATCATGGGCGCAACACCGCGTTCTTCTTGATAGGCGCGCAGGAAATCGATGACCCGCCAGTGGTCTTCGGTGAGGGCTTCGATGCCATCGATTGCGGCCAGTTCAACCGCGACGTCCCGGGTCCAAGTGGCGGGATCGATGAGGTAGCCATTGTCGTCGAGTTTGGGGATCATTGGCGCTCCGGTTGCAGGAAAAATGAGAAGGGCCAGGATCATACCCTAACGGGTCGACCCTGGCCATCTCCTTCAATCCGGATTGTCTCAGCTGCGCGCCAACAGGATCACCAGCACGGTGAACAGGACCAGGCGCGCAAAAGTTGACCAAC
>DAOVTU010000405.1 GCA_030632925.1 Candidatus Krumholzibacteriia bacterium
ATAGCGTTTGCTGCCAATGGCCATGGTATTGGGGAAAACGCGGGTGCGGAAATCCTGGATCAGGTCGGCGAAGGGGGCGCCCTCTTCGGGCAAGTCCTCGGCGAAGGTGTCGTCCAAACCCAGTGGCGTCATGGGGCCATAAACACGCCGGCCCTCCAGCCCGTTCATGTAGTCGACCACCAGGTCGACCATGGCGTAGCCCATCTCGCGCAGGCTGGGTTCATCAGCCGCCGGATCACCTTGGGTGCGTTCCCGCCCACCACCAACAGCCTCGTCAGCGCTCGGCTGCGAAAAGTTCGCACCGGTTTCCGGTTTTTCATCCTGGGGCCAGGGTTTCACGCTCGCTCACCTTTCATCGGCATCCGGCCACTGGCCCGATGCGATCTGTTCCAACACTGCCGCTGCACCGCCGGCGGCCGCTGTTCCGGTCACCCGGTCGGCGCTCTGCAGCACCTCGTCCGGGCTGCCTTCCATGGCCACGCTCCAGCGGGCCACGGCAAACATGTCCAGGTCATTGTAATTGTCGCCGATGGCCACCAGTGATGCCAAGGGGATTCCCAGAAACTCCGCCAACACCCGCAATCCGGCGCCCTTGTCCGTATTTCGGTCGAACACTTCGGCCCAGTAGTACTCCCCGCCGCCAATCAGGCTGCGGGTATTGATGACCTTGACCACGTCACCCATTTCGCTGTTAATCGCCGCCGTCAGGGTCATGACCTTGGCTTTCCTGTCGATGGTGCCGACTTCCAGGGCCTGTGGCACCTCGATCGCCAGCAGGTCGTCGACAACTTCGACGGCCCCCACGGAGCCACGCCGGGCATCGAGGTAGCGGCCCAATACATCGTTCAGCGGGCGGGTCTCGTGGTGCAGCATCCCACCCGTATCGTCGGTGCCGTACACCATCGGCACGGTTTCATGCTCCCGAAATAGCTCCACCAGGCGCCGCACGCGGGCGCTGTCCAGTTCCTGGCTGGACAGTTTGCGCCGCGGGTCGTCGCCCCAGACCACTGCGCCGTTGAGCAGCACCATAGGCAGATCGTCAGGAAACCAGCCCGAGTTCTCCAGCAATGCCCGCGTCGAGTTCAGATTGCGTCCGGTGCACAACGCCAGCACATGGCCCGCTTCGCGCACGGCCTGCAGGGCCGCGATTTCCCGGGGCCGCAACACGTCGTCAAATTCGGTGTCCAGCAGGGTGCCGTCCACATCGACGGCCACCAGGAGTCTGTTGTTGTTTGCTTGTCCTAAATTCACTTGTGCCAAAACTACCCCGTCACCTCGAAGGATTTCTGATCGCCAACCGCATCGCTCCAGGTCGCTTTCACCCCATCGACCCGGGCGTGGTCCGGTCCGTGCTGGGCCCAGTCCCACAACCGTTGCAGGTTGTCAGCTTCGCCCTCGGCCAAAACCCGCACCGACCCGTCGACCAGGTTGCGCACCCATCCGGTCAGCCCGAGGGCCTGCGCCTGCCGCTGGGTTGACCAGCGAAAAGCGACACCCTGAACTCGGCCGTGGATGTGCAATTCGAGACGTTTCATAGGGACTAAAGATCAGCAAAACCGGCGTCATGCGCAATATTGCCAATTCTGCGGTATATCCAGCTCAGCGGTATTCCCAGGGTTCGGGCAGGTTTCCGCTTTCGATATTCAGCCACGAACGGCTGGCCCGGCTCAGGGCGCTGACCAACGACCTGCCGTGGGTCAGGATTTTATCGTTGGCAAAATCGAATTCGCCATAGATGTGCCGCCCCTCCCGGCCAACACTCACGCCCAGGCCCAGCAGACGGCCATCTTCGCGGCCCGTCACAAAACCCAGGGTCCAGGAATCGTCCAGGCTGCTGCCCAGCAGGGCATCCAACCACCCGTCAGCGTCCAATACGACGTGGCCCTTTTCCAGGACAAAAACCCGGGTCTCGGTCACCGTCCCGGACTGGGGATCTTCGCCCATACCCCAACTCAGGTTCAAATCCTCGGCGGCCAACTCGCTCAGCACCAGATCACCGGCGATCAGCAGGCTGCCCGGATGGTACCCCAGAATACTGTAGGGCATGGACCGGTTCTGGTCTTCGGTCAGGAGAATGTGCCAGACGGCCTGCACCGTGGCCCCGGCATAACGGATCGCCCCCGCGCTGTCCGGGCGGCTGCGGGACAAGGAAACCACCTTGTCCAACGGGAAGCGCGATTCGCGTCCGGCACTGTCCGCCTGCTCACGCAGTTCGGCGCCACTCCAACTGCCGGTCGAGTCGGCCTCGACCATGCCCAGCAGGAAGGCAAAAAAGGGTTCCCGGATTTCCGGCCCGTCGACCTCTGTGGCCGGTTCGTCTTCGGGCTCCCCAAATTCGGACCAGGCCCGGGCCACGGACGGACCGACAGCCAAGGCCGCCAACAATACAAAACCAGCGAGGGCCGCGCGTGCGGCCCCCGTTGATTCGAAGCGATTGAAAACCTGTCCATCAAGGCGCAATCAAATGACCTTCCGCTCAGGGAGTGATCGTGAATCGGTCACTTATTCCAACGCAATAGCCATCGGTCGAGTCGATGGCCCGGATCATGTAGCTAGAGCTCGAGGCGGTGAAACCGAAGTCGGAAACGGTCCACAGGAACCCGCCGGCAGCCGTCACGTTGTCGGCGATAACGCCACCGGGTACCCATTCATTGCCCGCGAACAGGCGCAAATCCAATTGGCCACTGCTGTTTTCCAGCGTGAACGTGATCAACATCTCGTCACCGTTATTCCAGAGCGGTTGAGTTGCCGGGCCCAACACGGTGATCGAACAGTTCACATCATCGATCATGGCAAACTGGGGGCTGACGACAAAACAATCCGCCACCAGGGGGTCGCGGATTACATAGCGGTAGAATCCGTAGGTTCCGTTGTGGAACGAGTCCACGGTCCAGGTATAGGTGCCGGTGTCGGTGGCGCCGAAGACCACGGTGCCCACTTGTAGGTCCAACTCATCGCCGAACGAAGAGGTCCACAATTCGATGTCCACCGTGCCGCTGGTGTGGTCGCCGGTCCAGGTGAGGTCGAAGGTTTCGCCGGCATTGATGGTGTCGAGGACCGCGGTGAATGTGAAGTTGCAACCGACCACATCGATGATGGTCAGATCATTGATTTCACTGGTGCAGGCCGCATCGTCGGTGGCGGTCACGCGGACGCCAAAATCCGAGCCGTTGGCCTGACCACCGGTCGCAGCTGAAGTCCAGGAAAAGAAGCCATCATTGGCCGTCGAGGCCGCAATGGTGCTGACGGGCGCGCCGCCCTTGAGCAACTCGATCACGACCGTGCCCGGCACTCCATTTTGGGTCCAGCGGATGTTCATTTCTTCGCCGGACAACCAACTGCTGTCCAGGCCCGTATTCACGGCCGAGATGGCGCAATCGGGTGTCGGTTCGGGATCGCCCCCGCTGTCGCCCCCGCAGCCGAGGCCAAATCCGATCAGCAGCGCCAACAGCGGCACCATCACAAAATTTGCACGGTGGGAGAACAGGATTCGCATTTGATGAAGTCCTTTTTTGACGCGCTGCTTTCGGGCACCGCTTGGAATCACGCCCCGTGATTTCACATCTGAGAAAGTATACGGAAACAAGCCGGGTCAGGATACAAAGAAACTGCCGCCCGGGCGCCACGACACCCCACTCAGTTGGCGTCCACCATCTTTAAAAATGCCTGGTGGATGCGCAAATCATCGGTCAATTCGGGATGAAACGTCAGTCCCATCAGGTTTCCCTGCCGCACCGCCACCGGCTCTTCGCCGTAGCGGGCCACCACGTCAACGGCATCGCCAACAGCCACAATTCGGGGTGCCCGGATGAATACAGCCGGGAATCCGGCTTCGCTGCCGTCCAGCACATCAATGCCCACCGGAGCGGTGAAAGAGTCGACCTGTCGGCCGTAGCCGTTGCGCAACACCGTGCAATCCAGCAGGCCAAGGGGTTCGACACCGTAGTCGGCTCGCTTCTCATCGGCCATCGCGCTGGCCATCATGATCAGGCCGGCGCAGGTTCCCATGACCCGATGGTCCACCGCAAAGTCCA
>DAOVTU010000354.1 GCA_030632925.1 Candidatus Krumholzibacteriia bacterium
ATGATCAGCGGCAGGCCGAGGCGTTCGTAAAAGAACTCGCGGGTCGGCGCATCCATCTCCAGGTCCCGGATCCGATTGATCACGAAGGCGGCGTCGGTTTCGTCCGGCGCCTTCATGCGGTTGATCCAGTCGCGCACCGGGAAGGCGAATTCATCCAGGCCGGGAGTTTCGGTGTAGAGCGCCAAAAGATGCAGGATCTGGTCGAGCTTTTCGCCGCTGCCGAGTTCGGTCCAATCGATCTGCAGGCGATCCGGCCAACGCCGAGCCAACCATTGCGCCATCTGCATGAAAAATTCGTAGCGGATTTCGGTGCCTTCGATACCCGTGTCGGTCAAGCCGGACTGCTTGCGCTGCAGGTCGGCGCGGGCATGAAAAGCAGCGAGCATGGCTTCGACCTGACGCAGCAGTCGCGCATCGTCTGGATAGGCGCAGCAAAAGCGGAGCACTTCGTGCAGACGCAGCACAGTATCGCTCGTGGGCAGAGAAGCCGATTCGAGGCGGCGCAGCAGGTCGTATTTTTGGGACCCGAGCCCTTCGCCAAAGATGAATTTTAGGGATTCGAGTTCGGTCAACAGGGTCTTTGCGGCGACGGGCATTGAGGCCTCCATGGCGTTGCAGGTTTCCATGCTGTTGAAGACCCGATTTGCGAGTCGTTCGGCAGGAACATAGCACAACAGTATTTCCTGGTGACACTACTGATCCCATGGTGCGGATGGTGGAGTTAATGGCGGAGTGGGATTTTCTAAAGTTTGACCGACGTGGTCAAGTGGGCGTCCAATGCTTCCAGAATTCCCGCGGCCCGACTGACGGTGATGCCGTGGTACTCGTTGCGCTCGTCGCGTGACACCTGGGTTTCGTGCACGTCGAGTTTGGCAGCAAGTTCACGCTGTGACAGGCCTCGGTGGATACGCAGGGAGACCAGGAGACGGCCCAAGCCTTGGAGGTTGGTCAAATCGCTGAATTCGCCGCGCTGCAATCGCTCGTAGGCTTCGACTTCTTCTGCCAGCTGCAGGTGGAAGGATTCGAAAGGGTCGAGGGCGCGTTTGATTTCGGATTTTGTGAGGCCTTCGGCCTGGAGGCTTTTGCGTTGCGATGAGATGCGGTTTTTTTCGGCCTTGAGGCGGGATTGGGCTTTTTGGAGTTCGGTGTTGGTTCGGATCATTCCAGACCCCCTATTTTGATAATTCCTTTGGGCTCATCATTTTGGCGAGACAAACGAAAAGCCGCTGGAAATTCGAGATCATGTCCAAAGCGGTCCTGGATCCCTGAGCCTTGGCCATAGTGCGGATACATTTCCACACGGTACGCATGCCACATGGGTAACTGGTTCTTTACGTAGCCCTGGTACGGGCGTCGTGCTGCAGGATCCCATGTCCAGGATTTCATAGGGTCTATCTGGTTCAACGTCGCCTCCAATTCACCGGATATCAGGCGCCGGCGATCGCACTCAAAGTAGCCGTCAATATCGTTGGGGTGGTCCTTCTCTTCTACGAATGACCCGTTGACGTAGATATTTACCACTCCAGCGCGTTGCAGTTGGTTGACAACTTTCTCAAGATTTGCAACCAGTACTAGTCGCCACTCTTGATTCCAGTTTCTGCTGCGAGCCGAACCCACAGGACCATTCACCAGTATAGATTGCCGGATCTGTGGAATCGAAAGCTCGTAGTCTCCCTGAGGTAAAAGCCCATTTCTGTTGAAATTTGGCAACAACGCCCTACTGCCCTTGTTGTAGAACATATTACCTCAACTTTACTTTTTTGTCTAGCTTGTTGTTGACACAGAGCTGGACTTAAGACGGCAAATGCCAGGCCGACATTTGCCCCCCGGTGGGCAATTTCACCATGTCTCAACGGAAGGCGTGTTATACACAAAACAGTCGTACACAATTATGTATCATCGGTTGCGGTACGAGTCAGTTCTCGTTTGAGGCCCCGCCAACAGTGCTTCGACACCCCTATTTTCAGGAGAAAACCCCACGAAAAGGTTTTTCTACGGCTTTTATATCAACAACTTGGCCACTAGCTGAACTCCCGTCCTCACTATCTCATGCATTCCGAATCACCGAACACCCGGCGGGTACTGTTCTCGTGTCCCATTGGAGGGATGTGGGGCCGGACCCCAAAACCAATAATGGCCGACCGTTCATCACAACCGATACAAAACCCCTATCACATACCCTATCGGGGTCCGGTCCCGGGGAACCTAAACCGCAGCAACCAACCAAGGAGCACCCATGGGCCAAAAACACGAATACCAATGCCCCCAATGCAGCTACGAAGCCTTCGTCAGCGGCGGGATGGATTTCGGTTTTGAAACCGTGCTGGTGACGATCTCGTGCCGGGATTGTGCCGAGTTGTTCGATGCGGTGGCGGATGAGAGGTCGGCCGAGATTTGCAGCACCGGCGATGACGGCGAGCATGGCGCCCCGACCGGGATCGCCTGCCCAAAAAATGCCAAACACACGTTCGATTTGTGGGAAGGGCCGGGCAAGTGCCCAAAGTGTGGCACGAAGATGATCGTGGGCAGGCCGGGATCATGTTGGGACTAGGATTCAAATTTGACTGAGAGACCACCAATCCCGCACACGTGCGGGATTAGTGGTCTTAAAATCAAATCACCGCGGTGCACATAAGCACGAACTCGAAGGCTTTTCATCAACCCGAGCCCAGGCCTCCGTAGCCGCCGCCGCATATTGCGCGCTTTCCTCACTGCGCCCCTGGGCTTCCAATACCTGGCTGAGCCCCAACAACGACCAACCGTTGCCCGGGTGCTTCACCTGGTCTTCGCGATACAGCTTCTCCGCCTCGGCAAATTCTCCAGCTTCCAACATCAGCGCGCCCATGGAGTGGCGCACCGGCAGCATCCAGGCCGGGGGCTCGTCGTAGACCAGTTTGTCTTCGGCTGCGATGCCGCGGCGCAAGGCGGCCCAGGCTTCGTCGAGCCGGCCTTCGCGATAAGCGGTTTCACCTTCGAGCATGGCCATGGCGATGGGCAGCACTTCGTGCACGCGGTTGTTGAAAATCCACCATTCGTCCGGGATAACGGCGGCCGCGGTTTCGAATTTGGCGATTTCCAGGCGCGCTTCGTCGGTGCGGTCCAGCACCGAAAGAGCAATGCCCCGGGCGTAGTGATGCACGGCGCGGGTTACCAGACGGCCCTCAGCCGGCGGCGGCTCGGCCAGGATGTCGTCCCAGCGTCCGAAGCGGATCATGACGTGGTAATTGGTCGGCATGATGCCCTCGATCAGCCAGTCCAGTTGCTGCAGGACTTCGGCGGGCATCTCGGCCTCGAGTTCGAGCGCCGCTTTCATAGCTGGCTCGTAACGCGCCTCCATCATCGAGGCGTAGGCCAGGAAGTGCTGGTTGTGGGTGTAGTAGATGAAGTACATGCCCTGCTGACCGGCGTTGGCGAAGTAGGCGCGGTCGGCGGCAACGGCCCGCACGTTGGCATCGGCGGCGTCGCCATAACGACCCACGCGGGCGTAGATGTGCGATGGCATGTGGACAAGATGACCAGCGCCCGGCACGCGGGCTTCGAGGGTCTCGGCGTAGGGAACGGCTTTCTCGGGTGACGGCCCCGCCTCCATGGCGTGGATGTAGAAATGGGCCGCACCGGGGTGATCCGGATGACGGTCCAACACACCCTCAATGGCGGCGACAAATTCGGTCGTACGGCCCTCGGGTTCCCCCGCGACATTCCAATAGGCCCAGGGCTGCAGGTCCATCAACGATTCGGCATAGAGCGAGGCCACGTCCGGATCATCGCCGAACTGTTCGTACACGCCTTGCATGGCCCCGGCGTAGGCTTCGTCGTAGGGGCGTTGTTCGGCGGGCGCGGGCCACGTGTAACGCTGAGCCAGCGCGTTGACGAGTGCCCGTTCGAGCGCTGTTTCTTCGTCGAGCAGGGACACCGCTTTTTGCGCCGCCTCATGGCCAATCTGCCAGCGTTCTTCGGTCATGGCTGGGTCGTTGATGTTCATGCCCACGGCGTAGGCCACGCCCCACCAGGGCATGGCGGCCTCTGGGTCCAGGGCGGCGGCCTGATGGAAAGAGAGGCCGGCTTCGTCGTGGTTGAAGCCGTACAAGAGCATCAGGCCCTGATCGAACCATTGCTGGGCCGCCTGCGATGAAGTGGTGATGGGTTTGTGGTAGGTATCCAGGCCGTCAATCAGGCCGGACTGGCTGGGTGCGGGCCCTTTGCCTGCACAGCCAACCAAAAGAACGAGGCTGAGACAGAGAACGGCGAGCAGAACAGGCGTCCGGAGTATCACGATAATTTCCCCCCGCTGGATTGGATGAATGACTCGGCCAATATAGCAGACCATTATTGTCCTGTATTCAAATATCATTCCGTTGGCTTAGACGCACAACCCCATCAATCCACTAATTCCCGGTTCCAGTTCTGCACCACGACGATCATCGAATCA
>DAOVTU010000043.1 GCA_030632925.1 Candidatus Krumholzibacteriia bacterium
GAGGAAATTCTGGATATTTTCTGCGAGGATACCGAAGAGCGCCTGCAGCGCATGGCCGCTGAGGTGACGAACTACAACTTCGAGGCCATCAGCCACGAGGCCCAGGCCCTTGAAGGTGGCGCCTTGAATGTGCGGGCCGAAATTCTGGTGCACCTGGCCCGCGAGTTGCGTCGCGCGGCAGCACACCAGGAACAGGAACACGCCGCTGTGTTGATCGATGAGATGATCATGGAACTGGCGGCCATGTTGCAAAGCACCTGACCGCCAGCCTCCAACGTTTTGCTCACCCGCCCGGACTAGAATCCGGGCGGGTTTTTTTTGTGCCACTCGGTGGCCTGTTCATAGGCGCGAGCCACCGCCATGACCGTGGCTTCGTCGTACAGCTTGCCGACAAAACTGATGGAGTGCGGAGCGTTCTCTTCGCGGAATCCAGCCGGCACCACGACCTGCGGATGCCCTGTCAGATTAGTGATCACCAGACTTTTGCCCACCAGCGAGGGCGTCACGTAGACATCCACTTCACGGAATACCCGTGCCATCATGGCCATCAGTTCCACCCGCTGCCGGTTGGCCTGGATGTACTCCACCGCGGGAATGAATTGCGCGCTGCGGAAGGTGTTGGGCCAGGCGTAACGGATCTGCCGGACGAGCTCGTCGTCGCGGCCCGAGAGGGTCAGTTCCTGGAAGGCGGTGCCCGCTTCGGCCGACAGGATGAAGCTGATGTCGTAGGGGTCGGCGCCCAACTCGTCCAGGGGCAGGGTGATGGGCACCAAATTGGCGCCAGCGTTGCGCAACACCTCAAGGGCGGCACTGTCCAGCTCGCTGCCGTGATATTCTTCGCCGAACAAATCCGCCAGATACCCGATGCGCAGGCCATTCAAATTGCGTCCGCCGTCGTAGGGGAAGGGGTAGTCCACGGTGGTCGGGTCGTTCAGGTCGCGCCCCCGGATGGCGTCAAAAACCATGGCGCAGTCTTCGACCGAACGGGTGATGGGGCCGATCTTGTCCATGGTCCAACTCAGGGCCATGGCGCCGTGGCGGCTGACGCGCCCGAAGGTGGGCCGCAGTCCGGTCACACCGCAGCGAGTGCTGGGCGATACGATGGAGCCCAAGGTTTCGGTGCCGATGGCGAAGGGCACCAGGCCGGCCGATACCGCGGCTGAAGACCCGGCCGATGAACCGCTCGAACCCTGTTCCAAATTCCACGGATTGCGAGTCATGCCGCCGAACCAGACATCGCCCCAGGCCAGGGCACCGAGGGTGAGCTTGGCCACCAGCACGGCACCGCGCTCTTCGAGCAGGGCGACCACGGTGGCTGTTTCGTCGAACTGCTGCTCCTGATACGGGGTGGCGCCCCAGGTCGTGGGCGCGCCGGCCACTGAAAGCAGATCCTTGGCGCCGTAGGGGATGCCGTGCAGCGGGCCCAGGTATCGCCCTTCATCCAGCAACAAGTCCAGTTCGCGGGCTTGGGCCAAGGCGCGCTCAGGCAGCAAAGTGATCACGCAATGCAGTTCGGAATCGTGAGCGCTGAGTCGTGCCAGGGACAATTCCGCAAGCTCGACACAACTCACCTGGCGGGTCTTGATCAAGTGCCCCAACTGACCCACCGAGGCAAAGGCGAGGTCGTTCAGATCATCCGGTCTGGTGATGGCTTCCGGAGTCGACCACTGTGCTTCCACATCGGCGATGCCCGCGGTTGGTCCCGTCAGCAATTCCGGATCAAAGCGCACCGCGGGCCGCAGGCTGTTGGGCGGCAGGTTCTCATGCAACCGATTGTAAGAATCCCGATTCTCGGCCAGGTCTTCACGCATGAGGGCGAACTCGGCCTCGGTCATCGTCTGGCCCATAAGATTGCCGGCGCCGGCGACATCGGAGCGGTTGACATTCACGTCGGAGATTTCTTCACCACAGGCGGCGAGCAGTAGCAGGGGGCACAGGAGAGCGAGCGCGACCAGGTGGCGCATGGGGGGTCCTTTCAGGGGCGGACTTGATGGCGGTGATATTTTGACGGGACGCTGCAGTCTAGCATGGAAATTTGGGAAGGGTTGGGGTTTCTCGTCGAAGCTGTGCTAAATTCGCCCTTGAACCTGGGATATGAACAACCGCGTATTCCGACTCCATCAAGGACAGAGATATGGGCGTATTTCTGGTTTTTGGCACCAAGCATTTGGGTGCAAAACCGTCAGCATTTCGCAATGATTATTGCCGCTCCTGCGATGACTATGTCATCTCGATACGGAAGCGGTCCTTTCTCGTGGGACACTTGTTCTGGATACCGATTCTGCCCCTGGGCAAACGCCATCGCTGGATCTGTTGGGAGTGCGACAATGTTGCCCATGAAGCGCCGGATACCGGCCGACCGATGAAATGGTTCGTTGTCCTGTTTTTGCTGGGATTGACCTGGGCCGGTTGGTCGGAACCGATACCGACCGAGAGCCCTTGGATAACATGGGTTCTGCGTTTTGTCTTTCCTGCGGGTGCGTTGGGGTTTGCCATAGCGGCGATCCGGCAAAAACCGTGGCCGGATTGGAAGGAAAAAATGAAATACGTGGAGCCGTTGACGGACCTGGAGTGCCCCTTCTGCGATGAATATCTGATGCTGCAACCAGGGGGCGCGTTTTGCCAGAAGTGTGGTCTGGACCGGCAGTAGGCGGACCGCACCGGGCCGACAGTTCTCTATTTCCTGGAGACGTTTTTCTGCACCTAGGGGAAGGTATAGAAAAGCAAATCATGAATCGCGATTTCCTTCTCGTCACCGCGGCTGCCACCAAAGGTGTTGCGCCGGGCCTGGACTGATCCGCGGACCAATGCGGCCTGTCCTTCACCCAGAAAAAAAAGCGAATCCTCGTCGGGGTCACCCGGACACGCCAGTGCCACCTGTCTGATAAATTCATACTGCGGCGAAAACACGTCGTAGGTTTGCATGATGCCCGCGGGTTGGTCGTGGGTGCCGGCCGCCGTCAGTACCCAGATTTCACCATTGGGTCGGCAGTACAGGGCCTGGATGGCAGGCTCATTCTTTTCCACATGCACTTCGATGTCGATCCGTTCGCCGGTGTCCCCACTGAGCACTGTGATGGAGTCGCGAATCTCCTGTTTTTCGGCTTCCGTTCGGGACCAGGGTTTGTATTTGCGACCAAAAGTTGCCGCCACCGATCCGTCCGGACGGTACACCGTGATGAGGTATTCGTTGCGTTCGGTTGCCGCCAGAATGCGGCCTTCATTGTCGATATCCCAACGTTCGTGGGAGGGGAAGTAGTTGTTCTTTTCCACCCAGCCGTCTTGCCGCAGGTTGGACGAGGCGGAACGGTTCAGGAGTTCGGCCAGCGGTTGGGCGTTTTCGTCGCAGCGAACCAGGTACTGGGTGCGCACCATGCCGCTTTCCGAGGGCTGCACCCGCACGCCATTGATGACGAAGCTGCCGCTGCGGTGGCGGGCCCGCCGGATACTCGACATGGCACCGCCTTCCTGGGCATCGAAGCCTGGCGGCATGAGGGTTTCGCGGGGGGTTCCGTCGAGGTCGAGTTTGATGATCTTGCCGGTGATGTACTGGGCGATGCCGAGGCTGCCGTCAGGCAGGAATACGAGGTCTTCAGGTCGGCGGCATTCCCCGGGGCCCTCGCCTTCCCGGCTGAGATAGCGGAGCAGTTGTCCATCGCCATCAAAAACTCCCACCTGCGACAATTGGGTGTCCAGGGTATAGATGTTGCCGTCTGGCCCGAGGCTCACGTTGCGGATGGCGCCGAAAAACAAGTCGTCGTCCTCGAAGCCCCGGTGCCATTGCTGCTGCAATTCGAGGATCTGGGGCCCGTCCCTGGGAGTGTCGCCGTTGCTGATGTGGGAGGGTTCCGCGAGAGCGGTCCTTGTCATCATGAACATCATGAGCAGAACAGCCAGGAGTGTGACGGTCTTGGGCATTGCCTTGGGAATTGCCTTGGGCATCCAGGGACCTCCGAAAAGTACGGGAGTGATCAGCCAGCACAATTCTACGGTCCGGGGGGCAATTTGTTGCCGGCCGCGGAGTGACCTGCAGCCGGCGGGCCGCCCTTACTGCACTACTGCGCTACTGCACCTGCGCCAAAGTCCGCCCATAAACGGCATCCGCAATATTCGTCGCCAGGTCCCGCACCAGTTCCATCCGGGCTTCCATTTCCTGGTCATCGAGGACCATGCGATCAAACAGATCCACCTGGTGCGAACTCAGGTTCAACTCCCGGTGGTCACCGTCATAGACTCCGCGCGCAAACGCCGCGGTGCCGCTGCCCGGAACAATCACGTTGGCGACTTCGTTGCCGAAGCCGTCGGCAATCACGACCCGGGCCGTGGCTTGCAGGCGGCGTTTTCCGTTTTCCTTGACGAAGGAAGTGTTTTTACCATCACGAGTGCGCACGCTCTGGGTGTGCGACTTGACATCAAACTCGGTGGCTTCGCTGTCGACGATCTGTATGTGCGCGCCATAGTCGGCCTCGGCCAGGCGCAAAATGAGAGCCACGGTGCCGGCGTTGTAGTCGCCGTCCAGAATTCCGGTGTGCGTCATCAGATCGCGCGCGCCCAGGGGTTCGTGCATGGCCACAAAGGGCGGCGGTTGGCGCCACGGTCCTCGCCAAAGAGCGGTCTCGATTTCGGTGGCCAGATCGCGGTCGCGGGCTCGTTCGCGATTCGAGCCGGAGCGCGTCTGCACCGGCAGTACGATCAACTCGACTTCGCCTTCGGCCAGGCTGTCTTCCATCAACACCAGGGCCTGGTCCGACTGGGCCATGGGGCTCCATTCCATTTCCTGCACCCGGGCCGCGATGTCAAAAGCGTCGCGCCAGTGTTCCCGGTGGTACTCGGTTTCGCTCCACTGCACATACAGGATGGCCTCTTCTGTCAGGGCCTGGTTGCGCTGGTCCATGGAGGGTTCGAAGTTGCGCTGGGCCTGATGCGAGGCCGCCACGCCTTCCTGCCAGCGGCCCTGTTCGCGGGCCATGATGCCTTGTTCGATTAGGGCGTCAAAGGCATCGTCAAACATGGCGCGGCGTTGGGTGCCATAGTTTTCGGGCAGATTCAGGCGCACACCAACGGTGCGGGCGCGGGCCACGACATTGTCGGCCCGTTGGTAGTGGGAGGCTGAGCTGACGGGATCTCCCCGGTCGGCCCATTCGTCGGCCTGGTCCAGTTGGTCCACGATTGCCAGATTACCGGACTCGATGAGCCGGATTCTGGCCGCTTCCAGGCCCGGTTCTTTTTCCAGAGCCTGGACATAGCGCATCACCGCTTGTTCGTATTGGCCCTTGATTTCGGCCTCGGAGCCCTGGTTGAAACGCTTGTCTGCCGAGGCACAACCGCCGATAACGGCGATGAGCAGCAAAAGACCGGACAAAACTCTGAACGAACGCATGGCGCACCTGTCGGGTTGGTGTCGAAAGTAGATCTGAGCACATTCGATGACAGAGCGCAAAACGGGTGCCAAAATAAGGACGAAGCGTATCTGAGGCGAGAATCGACCAGAAACTGGTCAACATATTCGAAAACAATTGACTAATTAAGACTCCATTTTGTCTCCTTTTGGATGCCTGTCATTTCCCTGCCAAAACCCGACATAGTGGCGGGTTGGTCACTGAATGGTCATTCATTTATGACCGCCACAACAACATAGCATCTTTGGCAGAAGAACCCGCCATAACGGCTGACAGGGATTGTATACAGTATAATAGGGGCTTTGACATTTTGTCGAGGCGCGCAACTCCTTGCAACGTTTCGGTATAACAGAACCTCCCCCTCAAATCACCAAAATGTGTCCCACTGGCACATCCACTGCAATAGAGGGGGTGAGAAGGACAACCTTGCTGATACATCTGAACGCGAGCCGGGCTCGGCCCGAGATCACCAAAGACTTACACGGAACGTGGGACAACGGTTCTCGTCCAGGTCTTGGGTCCGGCCGCACATTCAACTGAAATGGAGGACTGACATTGTTTATCTGGACGCCTAAGGCCATGGAGGTCCTGCGCGAAGCAAGCGCCAAGGCCGAGACCATGAATCACCGTGAAGTGCACCCTTTGCATCTGCTGTGGGCTGCCACCGGCCGCACTGGGCTCGACGCTTTGCGGTATGGAAAAAATGACCACCGGCAAGCCAAGCTCCACTTCCAGGTGGAAAGGGACTTGAACAAGCTGCCGGTCATGGACCAAGCAAACAGCGATGCCTGGGGCGAATGCGCCACGCCCAGTGTGAAATTGCAGCGAGTATTGCTGCGGGCGGCTGATTTTTCAGCCCGCAACAGTATTGAGGGAGAACGGGGCCGCATCGGCCTGGCCGAACTCATGAAAGCTCTGCTGCAGGATGACCACCGGGTGGCCGGATTGATCCGGGCACGGGAAGAATATCTGACGGCTTCGGCCTGACGATCATAACAGGGACCCCCCGACATGCTGCCGGGCTCCAGGTCGAGATAGCACAGCCGTACACTCAGCCCCGGCAACGTGACATCTCTATGGGCTCGGCAGCGTTTTTTACGAAGAGGGTTGATTGCCAAATACTGGCGTGTCAAAATCCCACCTCACTGCTCGGGCCGTTTTGGTCAAGAGCCGTCAAGGGGAGTTTGTCATGTTCGGTTATCTGCGCTTTCGTATCTGTATTCTATTTTGCCTTATGTCGATCCTGGCCACGGCCTCCTGGGCCGAGGTTGGAGATATCGGCCAAGCCTGGCATTCGGTCACCGTCACTGATGTGAATGGCTGGCAACTTGAAGACGTGACCATCACCTGGATCAACGACGGCACCGTCCTTCAGATTCGCCGCTCTGACGGCGCCACCAAATCGCTAACTCCCGACGAAATCCAACAAATTCACAACGCCGATGGTGTGGACATCACCGCCGAGGTGGGCCTGCGCCGTACCGGGGTACCTCAGAATTCATTTGAGCGAGCGGCAAATGAGGAACTGGTGTCTGATTTGGCCGTGCTCAAAACGGCCGACACTTCCGAATTGCCCGCCGATACTTCAGCCGGACTATACAGTGTGGCTTTCGATGCAGGGCTCGGATTTGCGACCTCCACCGGCACTTGGTTTGCGGGCCTTGATGATGGCATGAACTACCAGTTCGGCGTCCGGGCCATGGTGACGGATGTCGACTACCTGCGTTTTGTCCTGCGCAATCAGGATTTTGGTTCGCAGGAGATTGAAATCTATATCGACCCCGAGGTCTTTGTGGTTGGCGTGGATCTTTCCCTGCGCGAATACCAGTTGCTGCTCGGTCGCAATGCTTCGCTCACCCAAGGCACCCAGGTCAAAAGTCTGGGGTACCTGGAGTATGGCATCTCGGTGATGGAGCATATCTTCGAGACCAGCGACTTTGGGGGCGACTCCGACACCATCACCAAAACCGGACTGGTTCTGCAGGGCGGCGTGCTGGTGCTGCTGGACAGGCATCTGGCCTTCGATTTTTCCGCCAATGTGACTTGGAAAGCCGGCGGATCGAACGACGAAGGCAGCGGCATGTTGATGGGCGCCCATCTGGGGTTGGCCTATCTGTTTTGATCGCCATTTAATCTCATAGCCCGGGAGACCTGATGAACCGCCACTGGAATATTCGCCTCGCCGTTCTCCTGATGACCACGTTGTGGTGTGTGTCGGCAGTCCAGGCCCAGGGCACAGCGCCTGCAACAGTCTGGTCCGGCGTCAAGGTTGTGGATGCTCATGGTTGGGAGTACACAAACGTGACTTTGAGCTGGGACCAGGACGGCCAGGCGCTCAAAATGCGCCGGCCCGATGGCGCGACCAAAGTTTTCCGGCCCGATGAAATCACGCGGGTTTACGACGCGAACGGTGTAGACATCACCAACGAAATTGGGGTGGCTCGCAACGGTGGTGCGGTGCCACCAGCTTCTGCTCAGCCGAATGTGTCAGGTGTGGGTGTCGTTCCAGTCCCGGCCCAGGCGCAGCGCGGCGCGACCCTGAGCAGTGCCAGCTCCAGACCCAAGGTTGAAAGGCTGTTCTCCGTGGCCATCGACGCGGGCGTGGGCTTCGGGATGCCCGCGGGCACTTGGTTCAACAGTCTTGAGGCTGGAATGAACGCCCAAACGGGGCTCCGGATCATGGTTGGCGACCGCCACTACCTTCACTTTGCCTACCGCTATCAGACCCTGGGCAAACAGTCCTTCCTCGTTTACGACTATGGTGTCGAATCGATCGCCATTGAGACCTCGATCCATGAATTTCAGTTCATGCTGGGTCGCCATACGGAACTGGCATTGGGCGAAGTCGCCAAGACCGTGGGTTATGCCGAGTTCGGCATCGCCTCGCTGAACCATCAGTTCAGCGCCGACATTGGGGGCAGCCCGGCAGGTCTCAACCGGTTTGGCTTCGCGAGCCAGGGCGGGGTGCTGCTCATGATGTCCGAGGCCGCGGCTTTCGATTTGTCCATCAGTGCGGTCTGGAAACCGGGTTGGTCCGACAACGAAGGCAATGGCTTTGTTTTGGGCGCGCACGCGGGGTTGACGTTCCTGTTCTAGCCAGCCTGTTTCCGTCGGCGTGACCCCAAATGCCGAATAATAAAAACAAACCTGTTATTTTCTTGACATTAAATGATAAAAATTAAACATTTCATCTTGAGAGCCGATAATCATTGTAGGAGATAACCTCCTAGGTTAGGATTTCTACGCCACTTGCTGGACATTCTCAGTCCGGTTTGTAACGGGAAAACAGTGAAACCGATGCTGCGCATAAGCCGCGCATCTGGTCGAGGGGGTTTTCGCCGATGGTTCAGTTCTATCTCGACGCCGAGCGTCTGCCGGCCTTTACGGCCCACCTCATGACCCAGAAAACGGTGATCGCACCGCATGCCAAGGGTCAGAAATCCTTCACCTTTGAAACGGTCACCGAGCCGGACCAGGTGGTGCTGGACTACCCACGGGTCATGCAATCGATCCGCAAATTCTTCCTGCCACCGCGCGAAGAATTGCTCACCTTCGACCTCACCGAAAACAGCTACGAAGTCACCGACGTCGAACCGGTGAACGCCATCTTCCTGGGCGTGCACTCGTACGACGTGGCAGCGGTGGGTCGCCTGGACTACAACTTCAGTGTGGGCAGTCCGGAGCGGAACTACCTGACGCGACGCCAGGGTGCGGTGTTCATCGGAGTCAGTTTCGTGCCCGATGCTTACCACTTTTCGGGCTCGGTGAACATCCGGCCCGAGGATGCGACCGGTTGCGACATTTTCCTGACCAAGCTGTTTGATGGCTACGTGCTCGAAGTGCACACCGAAGTGGGCGAAGAGTTGGTCGAGGGTTTTGACATGCCGGCCCACGATGCGGGGCGTCCGACTACCGGGCATTTCCAGCAGCACATTGATGTGCCCCAGACCAAGCTTTCGGAAATCATGGAGCAGAGCTACGACAACGCCGTCTGGGAAGAGACGGCCGAGCAATGCGTGGGCTGCGGCACCTGCAATCTGGTGTGCCCGACCTGCTACTGCTTCAACGTCGACGAGGCCGTGGATGTGACGGTGACCAAGGGTCATCGCGAGCGTCACTGGGATGGCTGCATGTTGCGGAAGTTCAGCGAAGTCGCCGGCGGCGAAGTCTTCCGCGAGTCATTGGCCAGTCGGCAACGGCATAGAATATTTCGCAAATTCAAGTACATCAGCGACACCACCGGGCAGCCCTGGTGTGTGGGTTGCGGGCGTTGCACCGCGGCTTGTCCGGCGCATATCAGCATCGTCGGCATCGTCAACCGCCTGATCAGCGACCACGGCCAGGCCGTGGTTGCGCCCATATAGGGAGGGCCTGATGAATCTGAACGAACTTCTGCCCAGCATCGAGCCCCAAAGCCTGTACGCACCGGTCATGGCCGAGATCAAGGAGATCAAGCGGCTGACCAGCATGGAGGTTTTCTACCGCATTGAGATGCCGGGTGGCGAAGACCTGGGCCACCAGCCCGGTCAGTTTGTTGAAGTGTCAATTTTTGGTGTCGGTGAAGCGCCGTTTTCCATCTCGTCTTCGCCTACGCTGAAAGGCTCGTTTGAGCTGGGCGTGCGCAAGGCCGGCATGTTGACCGACGTGATGACGCGCCTGCAGCCCGGCACCAAACTGGGCATCCGCGGGCCCTTCGGCACGGGCGTCGACGTCGAGAAATTCAAGGGCAAGGATGTGCTCATCATCGCCGGTGGCATCGGGTTGGTGCCCATGCGCTCGATGATCAACTACGTGCTCGATCGGCGTGAAGAGTTTGGGCGCCTGATCATCTGTTACGGCAGCAAGTCTCAGAAAGACCTGCTGTTCACCGATGAAATCGCCAAGTGGGAAGCCGATCCGAAAGTGGAATTCCACGTGACGGTGGACCAAGGTGGCGAAAGTTGGAAGGGCAATGTCGGCGTGATCACGACGCTGATCCCGAGCCTGAACCTCGACCTGACGAATACGGCCTGCTGCGTGTGTGGACCGCCGATCATGTACCGCTTCGTGCTGATGGCGTTGAAGTCCAAGGGCGTGTCGGATGAGAGCATCTACATGTCACTGGAGCGGCGCATGAAGTGTGGCGTGGGCAAATGTGGCCACTGCCAGATCAACTCGTCTTACGTGTGCCAGGATGGGCCGGTTTATCACTATCCGAACCTGAAGAACCTGCAGGAGGCGCTCTGATGGCTGATAAACCACGCGTCGCCATATTCGATTTCACCGGCTGCGAAGGCTGCGAGCTGAACCAGCTGAACTTCGAAGACCAGTTGTTGGATATCCTGGCTCATGTGGACATCGTCGAGTGGCGCGAGGCCATGGACGGCAAAGCCGAGGAATACGACATCGCCTTCGTCGAAGGCTCACTGTCGACGCCGGACTGCATCACCCGCATCAACGACATCCGGCGGCGGACCAAGGTTCTGGTGGCCCTCGGCGCATGTGCAGTGCAAGGCGGCATCAACGGCATGAAAAACACCCAGCCCATCGATGATGTGCGCGAAGAAGTTTACGGCGAACACAAATACCTGTTCCCGACCTTGCCGGCCTTGGCGTTGCACGAAGTGGTCAAGGTGGA
>DAOVTU010000592.1 GCA_030632925.1 Candidatus Krumholzibacteriia bacterium
AGGGCCGGTCATTGCGTCCACTTCCTCGATCGTAAGATCCAACTCATTCATCACCTGCACGGTGGCCATCATGGCGTGAACACCGACGCGGTTGGCGATGAAGTTGGGAGTATCCTTGGCCAGGACAATGCCCTTGCCCAGGCGTTCGCGCGCAAAGTCGCACACAAATTCGAGCAACTCGGGATCGGTGTCGGCTGTGGGGATGACTTCGAAGAGTTTCATGTAGCGCGGAGGATTGAAGAAGTGCGTGCCCAAAAAGCGGGGGCGCATTTCTTCAGGCAATACGGCGCTCATCTCGGCCAGGGAAAGGCCGGAGGTGTTGCTGGAGAAAATTGTCTCCGGACCAACATGTGGCGCGACGTTGTTCAGCACGATCTTCTTGATGGCCATGTCTTCCTTGACCACCTCGATGATCCAGTCGACATCCTTCAGTTTGGCCAGATCGTCTTCGAAGTTGCCCACTTCAATCAGGGACATCATTTCAGCGCTGTATATAGGGGAGGGGCGGGTCTTCTTGAGGGCGGCTACGCTTTCGGCCGCGATGCGGTTGCGGACACGGGGGTGTTCAAGGGTCAACCCTGCCGCTTCTTCCTTTTTCGTGAGCTCCCGGGGCACGATGTCCAACACCAGGGAGGGGATCCCCGCGTTGGCAAAATGGGCGGCGATACCGCTGCCCATGACTCCGGATCCCAGCACGGCGACTTTCCTGATCTGCCTGCGCATTGCCATCCACCTCTCGTTTGCCTGACGTCCGTTGCGGCTTGTCCACTGAGACAGGCTTACGGTATCGTCCACTCTCATATTGGGCTTTAATGAATGATCATTCAGAATTGTAGGTCCCTTTGCTGCTTGTGTCAACGAGTTTGCGAAAATTAGCTTTCAAGACTTGTCAGGGCCTGTTTTTATGATATAATCGTGATCAAACGAATTTAAAGGGGCAAAACGGCTGGAGTTTGCCTTGTCGGACCAGGTGGGCGGGGGCTTTCAGGCCTTGCCAATTTAATGAATAAGGCTTCAACAACCTATGGCTCGCAGCTCAACAGGAATGAAACGCGCCGCAATCCTCGACGCCGCCGTGGTGGAGATCGCGCAGCGCGGCTATTACCAGACCACCGTGGCGATGATCGCCAAACGGGCCGGTGTGGCCGATGGCACCATCTATCTCTACTTCGCCAACAAGGAAGAGATCCTCTTCTCGCTCTTTGACCGCTCCATGGACCGGTTCATTGCCCAGGGCAAGGCCGAGCTCGATGCCATGGGCGCCGCAGAAGACAAACTGCGCCATATCATTGAGTTGCACCTTTCGTTGGTGGGCCGCGACCGCGACCTCGCCATCATTACCCAGGTGGAACTGCGCCACAGCATCCATTTCATGGACCAGTTCTCGCGCACCCAGGTGGCCGAATATCTCGCCGTATTGGTGGGTGTGGTTACCCAGGGGCAGGAAGAAGGGGTGTTCCGCAAGGACCAGGATCCGGTTTTTGCGGCCAAGGCCATTTTTGGCGTGATGGATGAAATGGCCACCGATTGGGTGCTTTCACGGCGCAATACGCGGTTGGAAAACAAGGCACCCGAGGTGGCGACTTTCCTGCTGGGCGGCCTACGCTGATTCCTGTGCGAGATATCAGTCATTTCTGTATGAGATTCATCCGGTGGGGCTGGTGCCAGTTGGCCTGAACCGGAGCATCAATCCGCAAATATCGCCGCCCATAATTCTGCTCCACTCTGATCAATAACTCCTAATTCGATGCCATAAAACCTGTTCTTTCATTGGTGTTTTTTTGCCCGGCCCTGCCTACCGACCGCGTTCTGCGGCCCTTTTCCTTGGCATACAACTTGATCTATACCCGGCGAACCGGCCGCCAAAAGCGGCGGGAATATGCGACTTTTTGTAGGCCGAGGGCAGGTGCCCGGGCCTTTAACCGAACCCAGCGGAGGGCAATAACGTGCGGTCGCAACGCAAACTGAAATTTGGTCATTGGGTGGGGCTTCTGGCTCTGCTCACGCTGCTTGTTGGCGCGGTGCCGAGCACGGCCCAAGCCGGGCCCTACACTCGCCTGCAGGTGCTCCTGCCCGGCGAAACGGCCGCTCCAGGCACCTTGACGGGAAAAACCGGGACACCACAGGCGCAAGTCATCGGCGTTCCCTTTACGGTTGTCATGCAAGCCTGCGACGAGGACTGGCACGTGGTGACCTCGGTCACCAACCTGGTGCAGTGGAACTCTGCCGATGGCCAGGCCAGCCTGCCTGAAGCTTTCCCTTTGAGCGGTGGTGTGGCTACGGCCTCGGCCACTTTCCATACTCGGGGAACATTTACCATATCCGGTCAGGATCTGAGCGATCCGGCCATAGCCGAGGCTTATTCGGCTGATGTGGTCTCGGTACACGTTGCCGGCTTCGAATTTGAAGGCTTCAGCGGTTCGCCGCGCCCAGTGGGCAGCCCGATGAATGTCGAGATCCGCGTGGTCGATACGGACGGTTATACGGTGGGCGGGTTTACCGGACCGATCAACCTGCAGCAATTCACCAGCTTTGGCATGGGGCGGTTGAGCCCTGAGGTTGTGAATTTCAATCACGGCCAGTGGAGCGGACAGCTCACCATGTACCGGGCCGACGAAACCACCGCCGAAGGTGGGGGCGTGAACATTCATGCCTATCTGCCGGCCGATCCGAATGTCAGCGGCACCAGCGTTTCGTTTGACGGCACGCCCGCCGAATTGAAGCGGATCCAGATCATCCTGCCCGGCCAAACTCCCGAGCCCGGCAGCATTGCCGGACTGTCTGGTGTGCCGGCTTCGCAGGCGGCCAACCAGGCTTTTACCGTGGATGTGCGATCCACTGACGACTATTGGAATCCCGTGCCGGCTTCGACGTCGGTGCGC
>DAOVTU010000028.1 GCA_030632925.1 Candidatus Krumholzibacteriia bacterium
GGGCCCCATCTGATCCGGAAGCCTTGTTGGCGGTCGTCACGTTCACGGCATTGTCCCACGGCCAACAACAAGTACGTGAGTTTGCGGAGAAGCATGTGCAGGCCCATCCGGCCGCTGGCGGGCCCCTGGCCGAGACCCTGATTGAAGCCGGACAGGCCGGCCCCGCCCTGGATGTGCTGGCCGGGTTGGCGTCCGATGACCCACCCCTGGCCCTGGGCATGCTGACCTGCGCCCTGGCCCTCGGGTTGGACGTGGAACTGGATGTGGATTTGGATCAGGCCACGGCCGATGAAGCTTTCAAGAAATGGATCCGGATATTGTGGCGCAGTCGGCGCACCGAACTGATGACCGTCTTCACTGAAAACTGCGGAAGTGTGACGGGGGTATTCCCTTGGCTGGAAGAGTTTCTGGTTGAGGAGACGGCTCGACTGAAGTAAAACATCCCCCCGTTTAAGCGGGGGAGACTTTACCCGGCTTTCTCATCAATGAAGAACCGCGTCCGCAATTCCTTCACATACTCCGCCAACTTCACTTCAATTTTCGTATTTTCCACAACCTGCCGCAGGTTATCCTTCAACTCATCGTAGGTGTACATGTGGCCGTCAATGCGGGCCAATAGCTTGAAAATATACCAACCACCGGGCGTCAAAATCGGCTCGGTGATCTGCCCTTGTTCCACGTCCGCCAGGGCCTCCTGGAACTGCGGAGAAAGGTCTTCCAACTTGAATGTGCCCAGCACGCCGCCATTGCGCGAACTGGCCGGATCACCGCTGACCTCGGACGCCACAATACTGAAAGGTTCGCCGGCATCCACCCGCGCCTTCGCCTGTTTGATGCCCGCCTCGGCATCATCCACATCGGCCTGGGTCACTTCGATGGGCAGGAAAACCTGGCTGATGGCCCGCCGATTGCCTTCCTGGATCGAGTCAAGGCGCATCAGATGCACGCCGCGACTGGAAACCACCGGACCACTCACTTCGCCCAGTTGCATGGCAAAAACCGCACGGTCCAGATTCTCATCAAACAAGTCACCGGGGCTGACCACACCCACGATACCGCCCCGTTGAGCGTTGGGGCCCTTGGAAAACTCGCGAGCCACTTCGTCGAAGGCTCGGCCGTCGGCCAAGGCCGCCTGAATCTCCTGCACCTCACCCTGCACCGCCTGCCGCACCTCATCCGAGGGCTGCACCGGAATCAGGATATTGGCAATGGTCAGGCTATCGGGCTCGGCCGGCATCTGGTCCAGGTTGGCCAGGTAGTATTCGCGCACTTCGTCTTCGCGCACCTCCACCCCCGGCCGGATGAACTTGCCCACAACCAAACGCAGGTACTGCTGATCACGCAGCTGACTGCCCATGCGATTGCGGTAATCACCCAGGGTCATCCCGCTGCGCTCAAGTTCGCGTTCGAGATTGTCCATGGAACCGAAGTGCTCGACAAACTGCTGGATTTTCTGGTCCACGCTCTGCTCGATGGCGTCGTCGTCCACCTGCATATCGGCCTGACGGGCCGCAGCGATGATCAACTTGCTCTCGATGAGGCGCTCCAGCATTTCCCGGCGCACTGTTTCGCCGTCCACATCGATGGTTTCGCCGGAGTACTCTTTCTCCATGCGGAACAACTCGACCTCGCGATCCAGATCGCTTTGCAGGATCGCCTCTTCATCGACAATGGCGACGATTCGATCCACCAACTGCGGTTCGCTCTGGGCCTGAGCGGCCAGCGGGGCCAATAGGAGCCCCGCCAGAACCGCCAACAGAACCATTTTTTGCCACATAAAAGGGTTTCTTCCCTGAAACGTCATCAACAATCCGTCCTCGTTAGTTGCGCGGCACCAGATTCTCGGGCACCGGCACGGTAGTCAGTTCCTGCCAGGACTTCAGTCCCTCGAGATTCTCGGGATACTCGGAGATCTCCAGGTTCGCCTTCCATTTGACCAGCAGGGTCTGGAAGTTTTCCTCTTCGCGCATTTGCTTCATGCGCTGGCCAACCTCTTCGGTAATCTTGGTCAACTCGATCTGGTACGGCTCGTGAATCGCCTCGAGCATGACCACGGCAAAGTTGCCGTTCTCGATGGCAAAGCCGGCACTGGCCTTGCCGATGCTCAGGCCGAACATCTCGTCGCGGATGGCGCCCACCGCGTCGCTGCGCAGGTTGTCCAGCTTGCCGGAGCGAGCCTTGTTATCCTTGTCGGTGCCGTACTCGATCAGGATGTCGCGCCAAGACACGCCCTCGCCGGCAGCGACCGAAGCCTTGTCCGCCGAAGCCTGGTCCACGCAGATCACCAAGCGGCCGCTGCGGGTTTCCGGCACGAAATAGTCCGACTGGTGCTCGGCCCAGAAGGCGTCCAGTTCCGCGGGCTCGATGCGCTTGCTGTAGGTCACCATCTCGTTGTACAGCTTGTTGACCAGCAATTCCTCGACCTTGGAATTGACCTTCAACAGCACTTCTTCATTTTCAAAGTAGCCCAGGTCTTCGGTCTCGAAATTCATCAAGGTCTTTTCCAGCTCTTCAGTCAGCTTGTTGCGCAGGCCGCCGAGCATTTGGGCCCGTTTGGGACGCTGGAACACGCTCATCTTGTCGAAGTGGGTTTTGTAGTCACCCAAGGTATACAGGCGCTCGGTGCCGTCGCGCTTGGTGTAGCTGTAGAAAACCAGCTCCATGTCGGCAGGAGTGATGTCCAGGGGCAACAGATCGTCCTGAGCCACCGGATCCTGGGTGCCCGGGTAGAAGATGTCTTCCTTGGCCGGCATGCCGTCGTAGCACTTCAAAAGGGCTTCTTCGTTGATCACGAAGTTGTATTTGGTGTGGACGCGGGTTTTGACGTCGGCGCGCAGTTTGGCAATGTTGCGACCACGGGCGATGTCCAAAATCTGGGCCTTGGCGTCCTCGAGGGCAGCGGGGCGCTTGCCGGCCTTTTCGCCGTCGACCTTCACGACCCAGTAACCGTACACCGAAGGAATGGGCTCGGAGATGCCACCCACTTCAGTATCAAAAACGCCGTTCTCGTAGACGGCACCAAAACGGCCGAAGGGCACGTTGATTTCATATTTGCCGGCGGGGTCGTCATCACCGTCATGGTACTTGGCCACCACGTCGGCCCAGTCGGCACCACTGCGGCCCATATCGCGAGCGGCCATGGCATCGTCCACGAAGTTGGTGATCACGTAACGGCACTGACGGCTGGCACCCATCTTGGTGTAGAAGGCCTGCAGTTCCTCTTCCGAGATCGAACCGGCCGGATCGCCCACCTCGGCGGCCCACATGGCCAAACCGGCTTCATAGGACATCAGACTGCTGCGGGCCCCAACAACCTGGGGGTCGTTGCCATAACCAAGGTTCACAGCCGTAACAGCCATGACTTCCTTGTTGATCAGCGTCTCCAGGAATTTTTCCTTGCCCACCAGACTGGACATGTCCAGCGGCAGGCCGGTCGTATCGCGGGGCAGTTCTTCCTGTTTCAGGAGCGCCAGACGGTCCTCGTAATAGCTGCCCGTGATCTCTTTCTCGCCGATGGTGGCCAGAATCACGGAGTCTTCAGCTTTATCATCGCCACCGCCACATCCGGCCAGCGACAAGAGGGTCAACGATGCGATCGCGACCAGTGCGAGGCGCAGAAAAAGGGCGGCGCGGGGATTCCGTGAAATATGGGTCAGTTCAGGGGTCGTCGAGGCGGACATGATCTCTCCTTGTCGCAAAGCTCGGCCAGACGGTCGAGCATCACAGACGCCACAACCAGTTGGTCTTCCCTGGCGGCGGGTACTTTCATGATGAATTGTTCAACGGCCTTGAATTGAAGGCCTTTGGGACCTGTTTCCAACAAGCCCTGAATTATAGTTGGCGAAGGCTCCTGTCCGCCAGCGAAAAAGAAATCCAGGCCCAAACGGCCGCCCACGATTTCGTCGATACCCAGCACCCCGGCCCGGATGCGCAAACTCTGGATGCGCAGCAGGTTTTCCACCGGCGGCGGCAAAAGGCCGTAGCGATCGCGGAATTCATCCCGCAAGCGCAGACAACCAGCCACCTTACGGGTGCGCGCCACCCGGCGGTAGAGGTCCATTTTCTGTTGGGGGTCGCCGACGTAATCATCAGGCAGGTAGGCAGATACCCGCATTTCGACTTTCACATCGAGCGGTGCAACACCGCCACCGCCCTGAAGTTCCGCCACCGTTTCTTCCAGCAGGCGGCAGTACAGATCAAAACCAATGGCCTCCATATGGCCGTGCTGCTGGTCACCCAGCAGATTGCCCGCGCCCCGAATTTCCAGATCCCGCATGGCAATATGGTAGCCCGAACCGAGGGCCTGGAACTCTTCGAGGGCTGCCAGGCGCCGGCGGGCCTCGGGCGTCAGGCGCTCGCCGGGCGGGGTCATCAGGTAGGCGAAGGCACGCTGGTTGCTGCGCCCCACCCGTCCACGCAACTGGTAAAGCTGGGCCAAACCGAAGCGATCGGCCCGGTCAATGATGATGGTATTGACTCGCGGCATGTCCAGGCCCGACTCAATGATGGTCGTGGAAACCAGCACATCGAACTTCTGGTCCAGGAACTCGGTCATGATGTTTTCGAGTTTTTCTTCGGGCATCTGGCCGTGGGCAAAAGCCACCCGCACGTTGGGCAGCAGTTCGCGAATGAGCTGGGCGGTGCCCTCGATGGTCTGCACCCGGTTGTGCACATAAAAGACCTGCCCTCCGCGATGCAGTTCGCGCAGGATGGCCTCCACCAGCGTCTTCTTGCTGAAGGTGCTGAGCTCCGTATGGATGGGCAGCCGGTCGCGCGGCGGAGTGTTGATCAGGCTCATGTCCCGCGCGCCCATCAAGGCCAGGTACAACGTGCGCGGAATGGGCGTGGCGCTCAGTGTCATCACGTCCACCAACTTGCGCAGGGCCTTCAGCCGCTCCTTGTGCTTCACGCCAAAGCGCTGCTCCTCATCGACAACGAGCAGGCCCAGATCCTTGAATTTCACATCGCGCGACAGCAGGCGGTGGGTGCCCACCAGAACGTCGACCTTGCCGGCGGCGCAGCGGGCGAGAATTTCTTTTTGCTCGGCCGGCGAGCGAAAACGGCTCAGGGATTCCACCCGCACTGGAAAATCGCGGAAGCGTTCGCTGAAGGTTTCGTGGTGCTGTTGAGTCAGCAGCGTGGTTGGGCACAGCACCGCCACCTGCTTACCGCCATCAACGGCCTTGAAGGCCGCCCGGATGGCCACTTCGGTCTTGCCGAAGCCCACGTCGCCGCACACCAACCGGTCCATGGGCTGGGCGTCTTCCATGTCGCGTTTGGTGTCGGCGATGGCCGTCAACTGATCAGGGGTTTCGTCGAACAGGAACGAATCTTCCAACGCCTTTTGCAGGTGGGTATCGGCCGGAAAAGCAAATCCGGGCCGAGCTGCACGGGTGGCGTACAGATCGATCAACTCGGCCGCCATGGCCTTGATCGCCTTGGCCGCCTTGCCCTTGACCTTCAACCAACTGCCCGAACCGAGCTTGGCCAAGGGCGGATTGGCGCCCTGGTCACTACTGTAGCGCTCCACCTGGTCAATATTTTCGACCGGCACATAGACCGTGCCGCTGTCGGCGTACTCCACCTGCAGGCATTCGCGCTGGGCACCCTCGACGGTGATGATTTTCATGCCGCGATAGCGCCCGATCCCATATTCCAGATGCACCACGTACTCGCCCGTCACCAGCGAAGCCCGTTCCTTGACCAGACCGCTGCTGCGATGGCGCACCCGGGTGGGCCGGCGGTAACGTTCGAAAAATTCGTGGTCCGTCAGGCAGACCAGTTTCAAATCAGGCCAGATGAAGCCGGAACTCAACGACCCCACCAAAGGCCGGGTGGCCGGGATGGCCCCTTCGGTGTCCTCCAGCAATTCGGTCAGACGGTCGGCCTGGCCCAGGTTGTCGCACATCAGAAGCACGGCTTGCCCTGCTGCCTCACGGACCGCCAGGTCATCCCGCAGGCGCGACACATCGCCGCCCCTCAGTTCCTGGCCTGTGGTCGCAAAAGCCATCTTGTCCACCGGCTCAAGGTTTAGCCACTGGCTGCCCTCGTCACCGGCAATCCAGGCGCCGGTCAGGAACACATGCTGCAGGCGCGGCAAGGTCAGCTCTTCAGCCGAGGTCACCAATTCGTCCACCATGGGTAGCAAGGGTTCCTTGTCCAGACGGCCTTCGCGCATGCGCGGAATTTCGCCGTCCAGCAGCTCCGAGTGTTCCTTCAAACGCACCGGGTCGCGCCAAAAAAGCGTCGTGCCCGCGGGCAGGTAGTCGGACACAGTGGCGGTGGGCCCCAGCCAGGGCAGATAGGCTTCCAGGCCGTCGTCAGTCAGGCGGTCTTCCAGGCGGGCTTCCAAATCGTAAATGAAATCAGGGTCGATGTCGGCGCCTTCTTCGGTCACCGCTTTTTCCACCCGCGCGAGGCAATTGAGCAGCGCATCATCGTCGATCAGCAGGTGGCTCACCGGCAGGATCACCGCTTCGTCGCCGCGAGCGGTGGTGCGCTGGGTCTCCACATCGAAGCGGCGCACCGAAACAATTTCATCATCAAAAAATTCGATACGCAGCGGTTCCGTGCCGGGCGTGAAGATGTCCAACAACCCGCCGCGCCGGGCAAAATCGCCAACCTTGGCCACCATACCGGCCGGACGGTAACCGCGCTGGGCCAGTTGCAGGCAGAGGTCATCCAGATCCAGCCGCTGGCCGCTCTTGAGCCGAATGGTGCCGCGTTCCAGGGTGCCCGGAGCCATGATTTTTTGCCGCAGGCCCGAAATCGACGTGACCACCAAAAAAGCGCCGCCGGATTTCAGCCGATCCAGCCCGGCCAGAAAATCGCCCACCATGGCGGGCTCGGGGCTGTTGCGGTCAAAGGCCAAAACTTCCTGCTGGGGCAGATGCACCACCACTTCGGGGCCCAGCCAAACCTCGAGGTCATCAGCCAGTTGATCAGCCGACTGACGGTCAGCCGTGACGATCATTCCGGTACGCCCGGCCTCAACTTGCCAGGCTGCCAACAGCAGGGAAGCTGCCCCGCCGTGCAAGCCGGACAAAAGAAAAGGCCCGTCCCGGGGCTCGCGCAGGGCGGACTCCACCCTCGCGACAGCCTCGAACAGACCCTCGCCAGCCACTTGGTTTTTTAAGGCATCGTGCAGCAAACTCATCTAAAAGGTCGCACGCTGTTCGTTGAAGGGCGTGATCATGCGCAGGCGTTCGATGATCGGCGGTAAGGCCTTGACCACGTAGTCCACCTCGTCCTGTGAATTGTATCGCGAAAGGCTGAAGCGGATCGAACCGTGGGTCAGCGTAAAGGGCAGGCCCATGGCCCGCAACACGTGACTGGGTTCGAGACTGCCACTGGTGCAGGCCGAACCGCTGCTGGCGGCCACTCCCACCCGATCCAATAGAAGCAGAATGCCTTCGCCCTCGATGTACTGGAAACTGATGTTCGTCGTATTGGGCAACCGGTGGACCGGATCGCCATTGGCCTGGCTGTCGGGTATCGCCGCCAACAGGCCTTGTTCAAGGCTGTCGCGCATGGCCCGCACCACGGTATTTTCGTGCTCGATGTTGGCTGCGGCCAGGTCACAGGCCACCCCCATACCCGCCAATGCGGCCACGTTTTCGGTGCCGGCGCGGCGTCCGCGCTCCTGATGTCCGCCCACGATCAACGGCCGGATCTTGGTGCCCTTGCGCACATACAGCGCGCCCACACCCTTGCAGGCGTGCAATTTGTGGCCAGAGATACTGAACAAATCGACTGGCAACTTTTGCATGTCCAGCGCCAGTTTGCCCGCCGCTTGCACGCCATCGACGTGGAAGATGGAGCCCTTTTCCTTGACGATCTGGCCGGCGGCCTCGATGTCAAAAATCACGCCGGTTTCGTTGTTGGCCATCATGATCGAAACCACGGCGGTGTCGTCACGAATGCTGTCGCGCAGTTCGTCCAGGTCAAAGTGGCCTTGGTCGTCGACCTTCAGGTACGTCACTTCATAGCCCTGGCGTTTTTCCAGGTCCCGACACAGACCCAACACCGCCGGATGCTCCACCTCGGTGGTGATCAGGTGCTTCTTGTCGGGAAAGGCTTTCAAGGTGCCGGTGATGGCCAGATTGTCGGCCTCCGAGCCACCGCCCGTAAAAACGATTTCATTGGGCAGCGTGGCGCCCAGCAACGACATGATTTTCTGCCGCGCAGCCGCCACTTCGTCGCCCGCGCGGGCGCCAAAGCTGTGCATGCTCGACGGGTTGCCGAAATGTTCGGTCAGCAGCGGAATCATCTTGGTCACGACTTCTTCGGCCACTGGTGTGGTGGCGTTGTTGTCGAAGTAGATGCCCTTCTCCGGTGGCGTGGGCAGGCCTTCCATGAGATTGAATGTTTGGCTCATCAGCGTTTCACCTCGATGACTTCGATTTCTTCACTGATAAATTCCCGCAGCTGAGCCTCGACGTACCCCTTGAGGGTGGTCTCGGACTTGAGGCAGGCGGCGCAATTGCCCGTCAGCCGCACATAAACGCGGTTGGCCTGGTATTTCACGAATTCGATGTCGCCGCCGTCGTTGCGCAGCGCCACCGAGATGTCGTTCAGCAACAGTTCCTGAATGCGGCCCACGATTTCGGCGTCTTCGGGGGCGTGTTCAACCACCGGTGCGGCGGGCATGTCACCCAACTGCTGCAAACTGGCATCGTTGGCCGGCGTGGGCACATCACCGTTCTCGATCTTGTCCCAGCAGTCGCGCAACAAGTCACCAATGTCATGATGGCAATCGCCGCAGCCACCGCCGGCCTTGGTGAAGTTTGTCACGTCTTCGACGGTCTCGAGCCGGTGATTGAAGATGGCGTCCTTGACGGTGTCCTTGGTGACCTGGAAGCAGTGGCACAGCACAGTGGTCTGGGACAGCAGGTTGCACGGCATGGCGCGCCCCTGACGCTTGAAGTAGTCGGTCATCGCTGCTTCGAGCGCTTCGCGGCCCATCACCGAGCAGTGCATTTTTTCGCGGGGCAGGCCGTCCAGCTCGTTGGCGATGTCTTCGTTGGTGATCTGGGCCGCCTCTTCGAGGGTCTTGCCCTTGACCATCTCGGTCAAAACACTGCTGCTGGCGATGGCGCTACCACAGCCAAAGGTCTGGAATTTTGCCTCGCTGATGCAGCCGTTGTCGTCCAGCTTGAACGACAGGCGCAGAGCGTCACCGCAGGCCATGGAGCCCACCTCGCCCACACCATCGGCGTTTTCCAATTCACCCACGTTGCGCGGATTCATGAAATGTTCGAAGACCTTGTCGGAATAGTTCCACATGGGAAATGCTCCAGAATCATGGGAATCGGGTTGGCGAACTCATTGCTGAATTATCGGAACCGGTTCAAAGTTAGATCATAATGGTGGTTTTTCAAAATGGGATGTGGCGCCGGACAGCGGGCGCCTGAAAGATTTGCGCCACACCGGGCTAGGCGCGGGCTCCACGCCCCACGCCCAACTCCACCATCAACAACAGTAACGCCAAGGCCAGCAACCAACTGGACAACCCGTGTCCACCCAGCGCAGCCATGAACTCGGCGGGATCGGTGCCCGTCAAATCACCAGCCATATCCAGGCCCAGATCACCCAGCAATTCGCCATATTGGACCGCTGAACGCAGGGCCAGCTCAGATTCGGCCGTGGGCAGCACTGCTGCCACCACACCCAGGGTATCGTTGCCAGCCAGGAAAGTCACATATCCCGCCCGGTCAATGCCGCCACCGCGCAGCCGCGGTTCGCCCTGCAGCCACACCAGATCCGCCGCACCGGCGGGGTTTCCCAGCGCATCGAGCACCAACAGGCCCTCGGCCCTTTCGAGCACCGCCTGCGCCTGCAAACCCCGGGGCCGGAACACCGCTTCGCGGCCCACCTCGGTGTTGGCCGCAGCGGTGCCGCCACTGCCGGCCAGCCAGGCAGTCAGGCGCTGGAAAAAAGGCAAAGCCATCGGGCTACCTGCCAGGTCACTGCTGGTCGGCTGCAGGTCGCTGGTCAAAATCACGAACCGGCCCGCCTCCAGGGGCGCCTCGATCAGCAGGGGATCATCGCCAGTCAGGGAAACCAACACTTTGCCGGCCCCCTCTTTCAAGCGGAACCAACGGCGCCAGGCCACTTCCTCAAAAGTTGTCACCGCCGCGGCGTCCAGGCCCTGGAACACCGGATGTTCCGCATCCACGACCCGGGCATGCTGCCCCGGTGCGGCCACTGCAGCGAAGCCCACTTCGGTGGGCAATCCCGCCGCCGGCAACAACGTATCGGTGAGGTATTGATTCAACTTCGGGTCGCCGGCCAGTACCACGGCCTGTCCGCCCCCGCGCACCCATTCCAGCAGGCCCTGCAAGGCGCGGCGACCCAGTGGATCCGGATCAACAAAGAAAACCACATCAGCAGCCGTAATGGCACCGGTGGTCAGTTCGGCACTGCCCAAAACCTGCGTATGGAACAGCGAGCCGTCGCCACCAGGATTCAAGGCTTCGACCAGATAGCGCCAGCCCCCGCGGCCCACCACACCGTCGCGCGGTTGGTCCTGGCCGTGCACCACCAGCACATCCAACTGCCGCGGCACTTCCAGCACAAAGGGCCGGGTATCATCGGCGGGCATGGCGTCGGTGTCCTTGCGGACCGTGCCCAGATGGCGCCCAACACCGGGCACCGTCAGAGCAAAAGAGACATCCACCGGCTGGCCCACCTGGCCAGAAGTCACCACTTCGGCCACGGGCCGACCATCCAGTTCCAGGGCAAAAACCTGTTCGTCAAATTGTGGCACGACCTGCGCCTGCAAGTTGATGTTTTCCCCCGGGCGCACCGCCCGTCCCGGCAGGTCAACTGCCAGCACACCGCCGCCGACGGTCTGCTCGCCAATCCGGCGCACCAGCAGGTTGGTTTCGCCAGCATCCAGCAACCGCCTGGCCCCCGTTTCCCAACTGTCCAGCACCGGGCCGTCCTGCAAATCACTCAGCACGACAATCTGCACCGGCGAACCGGGTGCCCGCGCCACCAGGCGGGCCGCCTCGGCAAAAACACGGGCCTGATCAAAGGCGCCGTCGGTCTGCTGCACCAGGCTCAAGCCACCGATGGCACCGGCGCCCGCCGGCAACCAGTCGCCAAACACCGCCCGGGTGCGGCTGCCGGCCATCATCACCTGCACCGAGGTGTCGCCGGGCAAAATGCGGATCATGTCTTCGCACACGCGCACCGCTTCATCCAGGCGGGTGCCCTCCTGCTGACCGGTGCTCATGCTGGCTGAATTGTCGACCACGAACAGCACCGAACGTGCGCCACTGCCATCGCCCAGGCCACCCCAGCGCGGGCCGGCCGCGGCCAGGGCCACGCAAAGAATTGCCAGCACCCGCAACAACAGCAGCAGCCAACGGCGCAAACCCAGACTGCGAGCCTGGCGCGACTGCACTTCATCGAGGAAACGCAGGTCGCTGAATTTCTGGTGCTGAACCCGCCGACGGCTCAGAAAGTGGATGATGACCGGCAGGGCGGCCGCCATCGCACCCAACAGCAGGGTCGGATTGAGGAAAGAGATGGGCATCAGTACATCCGCCGTCTTTTTTGCAGGTAGGCGCCGAGCCCTTTTTCAAAGGGCGTATCGGTGGTGATTTCGACCAGGTCCACCAATTGGCGGCGGCACTCGCGGCGCAGTTCGTCGCGCCAGATATTGAAGCGTTCCTGGTAGCCCTCGCGCATATGGGCCGGCTCCAGGCGCACCTTCTGGCCAGGCTGTTCCAGGGATTCGAATTCGACTTCGCCGTGAAAATCCAGGGCGATTTCGCGCGGGTCCAGGATCTGGAATACCACCACTTCGTGTCCCCGGTGCCGGAAATGTTTCAGGCCGGCGATGATCTTGGCCGGATCGTCCATCAGGTCGCTGAACAGCAACACCAGCCCACGCCGCTGCACCCGTTCGGCCACCCGATGCAAGACCTCGCCCAGGTCGGTGCCCGTTCCGGCGGGCAGGGCATCAAGCACTTTCAACACTTGAAACAGCTGCCGCCGCATGGAGCGTGAAGGCACCATTTCCAGGGGCGCCTCGTCAAAAGTGACCAGCCCCACGGCATCGTTCTGCCGCAACAACAGGTAACTCAACGCCGCGGCCAGATAGCTCGCGTACTGCTTCTTGGTCGGCCGCCCCTCGGCGCCGGTGTAGTCCATGCTGGCCGAGCAATCCATCAGCAGAGTGGCCCGCAGGTTGGTCTCTTCGGTGAAAACTTTCAGGTAGTGGCGGTCACTTTTGGCATACACGCGCCAGTCGATGTTGGCCACCGACTCGCCAGCGATGTACTGGCGGTACTCGGCGAACTCGGCGCTGAAACCGTGGTAGGGGCTTTTGTGCATCCCGGTCAGGAAGCCTTCGACCACCAGCCGTGCCACCAGATCCAGGCGGCCCAGACGGCCCACCAGTTCCGGCGTGAGCAGCTCGTTGCTCACGAACCGACCTCATCCAGAATCAGGCTGACGATGTGGTCCTTGGAAATGTTTTCCGCCTCGGCGTGGAAGTTCGAAACCAACCGATGCCGCAACACCGGATGGGCCAGGCGCCGGATGTCCTCCAGATCGGGAGTCGGACGCCCGTCCAGCAGGGCCTTGGTCTTGGCGCCGCGAATCAGGTACTGCGCCGCACGCGGGCCC
>DAOVTU010000522.1 GCA_030632925.1 Candidatus Krumholzibacteriia bacterium
AAGCCGATCCCCAGACAGAATTCTGTCACCAATCAGCAGAATGTCAAGGTCGATGGGGCGCGGCAACATGTGTCCGTCGGCGTCCCGGCCTTCACTCTCCTCGAATTCCTTCAGCACCGCCAGCAAACGGTCCGGCACCAGTCCGGTCTCGATCTCCACACAGGCGTTGTAGTAGGGATCCTGCAGCCCCTCACCCACAAACTCCGTCTCGTAAATTTTGCTGACTGATCGCACTCGAATTTCCGGTTGCATGGCCAGGGCATACAAGGCCCGCCGCAAATACCGCAGCCGGTCGCCCATGTTTGTCCCCAGCCCCAGGAAAACCCTCTCGCCGCCAGATGCCGCAGGCTCCCGAATCACCGAGCGCCACCAAAAGTCGTGTCCAACCAGGAACGATCCCGCGTCAACGTCACCGTCGCCTGCCCCATGAATCCCGGGATGGGTGCCTGCGGTTTGTGTACCCTGACGAGCACCTTTTCCACCGGCAGGTTCTGCAACAGTGTGCGGCACAGCTCCCCTGCCAAAGCCTCGATCAAATGGAACGATGTGGACGCCGTTTTCTCCTGCACCAGTTGATGGGCCACACTGTAATCCAGGGCCTGCTCCAGATCATCACTCAGCGCTGCGGCAGAGCAATCTGCCCACAGGTCCACGTCGATGACAAAACGCTGCCCCAGTTCCCGCTCAGCCGGCAGCACCCCGTGGTGGGCGTAGACATCAATGCCATGCAGACTGACGGTATCCATCACTTCCAGCTCGCGATCCGGCGGGCGCCTTCGGCGATGTCTTCGTCGCTGGCCGTCAGGCTGATGCGGAACCAGCCTTCGCCACCGGCGCCAAAGCCCGTGCCCGGCGTGACCACCAGTCCCACTTCGTCCAGGGCCCGACTGCAAAAATCGGCCGCACTTTCAGCGCCAGGCACGCGGCACCAGACATAGAACGTTGCCACGGTGGGAAACACTTCGATTCCGGCCTTGGTCAGAGCGTCGACCATCACCTTGCGGCGTTCGGGATAGGCCCGCACCACAGAGTCCAACAGTCCTTCAAAAGCTTCGCCCAGGGCGTAGGCCGCCGTGTCCTGCACCGCGGTAAACACACCGCTGTCCATGCTCTCTTTAACCCGGCCCAGGCGCCCCACGGCCTCAGCATTACCCGCTGCAAAAGCGATGCGCCATCCCGTCATATTGAACATCTTGGACAAGCTGTGCAGCTCCATGACCGGTTCGTTGGCAAAATCGGCCACCTTCAGCATGCTCAGCGGGCGGCTGCCGTCGAGAGTCACTTCCATGTACGCCGCATCATTGACCATGGTCACTCCGCGACGCGTGCACAGATCTATCACCGGACGCCAGAAATCCGCCTCGGCCGTGGCACCCGTCGGATTGTTGGGATAGTTCAGAAACAGCAGGCGCGTGTGGTCGTCCATCAGGCCTTCGAGTTCAGCCAGGTCCGGCAGGAAATTCAGCTCGGGCCGCAAGGCAAAAGTGCGCGGCTCGCCGCCGGCCAGAATAGTAGCCTGCCCATACACCGGATAACCCAGATCCGGCACCAGCGTATTGTCGCCCTCTTCGACACAACTGAGGGGCAAATGGCCCAGGCCTTCCTTGCTGCCGATCAGCACCAGCACTTGCGAGACAGGATCCACAGTCACGCCATGGCGTTTTTGCAGCCACGCCGCGATGGCCTGTTTCAGGGCCGCGTCGCCTTTTTGGGCGGGATAGCAATGATTTGCCGGATTGCGCACCGCCTCGCACATGACCTCGATCAGGGCCTGTGGCGTGGGCAGATCGGGATCACCGACCCCCAAATCGACAACTTCGACCCCGGCGGCGCGGGCCTTGGCTTTGGCGGCATCTATGGCCGAAAACAGGTATGGCGGCAGTTTTTCCAGACGACCCACGGGCACGACTCCTCAGGCGAAAAAAAAAGGGCAAAAAAATCCCGCGAACCCTTTCGGATCCGCGGGAACAATATGGCACACAGGCGGGAGTTCATCCACCCCGGTCATCGACCCTGCTGTGCTTTTTTCTTCTCGGCCGCTTCAACGGCCTTCAGGCCGTCCATGCGCTCAACCTGACGGGCGCCATAGGCGGCATACCGTTCGTTGCCGCTCGTAGCGCAGTCCTGGAATTTCTCCTGGGCGTTGTCGTACTGCTTCAGGCATTCCAGGGCCAGGCCCCAGGAGTAGTACACGGGCGCCAGCTTGGAACGGCCCTGGGCTGCCAGATCACGGACCGCCTTGGCCGACCGTGCGTTGGCCTCGCTGCACATACCTGCCTCGACCATGACCTGGATCATCGAACCGGTCGTCTTGGCATCTTCCGGCTTCAGGGCCAGGTACTTCTCGTAGGAAGCGACGCTGGAGCGACGGTTCTTCAAGGCATCCTGGGCCCGGGCGTGGGTCAGCAGGGCACCCTTGTGGGTTGGATCCTTTTCGAGCATTCGATTCAGCAGGGACACGGCACCCTGGTAGTCCTTGGCCGCCATCTTCTGCTTCACCATGTCGTAGGTCGTCGAGCCGCCGGCTTCGCCGCCGTACTTGTTGGTCAGGCCTTCGTAGTAGGCGGCCTTCTCCAGGTTGCCGTTGCGTTTCTGCTGGGCCGCTGCTTTTTCCGCCGACTTGGACAACTGGGTCAACAACTGCTCACGGATCTGCGGGCACACACCGAGCGCATGCTCGAGCACGTCCACCGACTGGGCATTATATCCCGCCGCGTAGTGCATCACACCAAGGTTGAACAGCACGCCACAGTCATCGGGCGCCAGCAGTTGGGCCTTCATGAACTCGGCGCGGGCTTCCTTGTATTTTTTCGTCTTGGCATAAGGCTTGGCCAAGTTGGCAAAGTCGCCGGCTTCGACATTGTCGCCGCGCAATTCGATCACCTTCTGGAAATACGGCACGGCGCCGGCGTAGTCCTTCTTGCCCATCAACGCCAGGCCAATCCCCCGGGTGGCTTCGATGTGTTCAGGGCAGACCTGAATGATCGACTGCAAACGTGCAATGGCCTGGTCCCATTTGCGGGTCGCCAGAAATTCAGCGGCCGAATGGTAAGCCAAATTCGCTTCCTGCATCTGGCCGGGCTGGCACTCGGCCATGGCCACTGAGCCAAACGACAGGCCCATCATCAGCGCCAGGGCGCCAAGAATAGAACGGAAGACGATGTGTTTCCTCGTAAGGAGCACGCGGGAAACCTCCGGATTATGAGGGGGACGGTGGGGATTTTCTAAAGAACCCCTGACTTGTACCAAGTGCCTCACAATAGTAAGACGCCCCGGGATCTGTC
>DAOVTU010000392.1 GCA_030632925.1 Candidatus Krumholzibacteriia bacterium
AAAACGGGCGCGTGGTGAGCATTCAGGAAGAGGACAACCTGCTGACGGCCCTGGGGCATCTGGGGATGGAGGTGGAGCCGTTGTTTTGCGGTGGCCGCACCGACCGTTGGGTGCAGGAACGTGAGCAATGGCACAGCGGGGCCAACTTTTTTGCCCTGGCACCGGGCAAGGTCATCGGCTATGGGCGCAATAGCCACACGGTGGAGGAATTGTCCAACGCCGGATACGAGGTCGTGCCGGCGGTCGATGTCATTGCGGGTCAGAAGAAACTTGAAGATTTGGGCAAGTGCGTCGTGACCATTGACGGATCGGAATTGGCTCGGGGTGGGGGCGGGTGCCGTTGCATGACCATGCCCATTGGCCGGGAAGCCTTGTCTTAGTCGGCGGTCAGGTTCAACTCGGAGTCAGGTCCTGTTGCAGCCATTGCTCCTTCATATTCTGGATGGCGGCACGCAGCAGGGGGACCTTGACCGGTTTGGAAACGTAGTCGTCCATGCCGGCCTGCAGGCACTTCTCGCGGTCGCCCTCCATGGCGTTGGCAGTCATGGCGATGATGGGGATGTGGGTGCTGGTTTCGGCGGCCCGGATCCGGCGGGTGGCCGCGAATCCATCCATTTGGGGCATCATGCAATCCATGAGAATCAGGTCGTATTTTCCTTGTTCCCAGGCCGCCACTGCTTCGAGTCCGTCGGCGGCCACGTCGGCGGAAACCCCCAGTTTTTTCAGTAATCCGAGGGCCACTTTCTGGTTGATGAGGTTGTCTTCCACCAGCAGGACATTCAGATCCTGGAAGCCCGTTGTCTCGATGGTCCTGGCCTTGGCCGCGGCCGGGTATTGGCTGCGAGTTGGCGGCTGTTGCACGTCTCGCAACGTGTCCAACAAGGACTGGAATCTCAATGGCACCGTGACAATCCCCTGCAGGTCGCGGTTCCGGCGCTCGGTTGTTGTGGGACGCTCGGTAAGGGGTGTCGCCAGTATGGATTGTACGATGAGCGTGGGATTCCGCTCCGTCAGCATTCGGGTCAGCGCTTGCCGATCCGAATCGCTGTATTTGCGGTCGCAGATCACGACCTGGGCGGCGGATGATCCGGCGGGCACAGGCGCCAGCAGGGATGGGTTTTCGCGAATCATCTCCGGGTCGATCGGCTTGGCACCCAGTGAAAGCAGGGCTTCGGTGAAAGCGAGTCTCGTGCCCTCGTCGGCTATGGCCAGGACAGGTGATTGGTCCTTCATGTCCGGCCATGGGTCTGGCGTTATGGGGCATTGATCGACAACGGGCAAAGTGGTCGTGAAGTGAAATGTTGACCCGTGGCCCAACCGGGATTCCACGTCAATGGTTCCGCCCATCATTTCGGTCAGCTTGCGGCAGATAGAAAGCCCGAGGCCGGTCCCGCCATATTTGCGGGTCGTGGAATTGTCCGCCTGGGAGAAGGCCTCGAACAGGGTCTGGACCTTGGATTCCGAAACACCGATACCCGTATCGGTGACGCTGTAGCGCAAACTGTCCGTCACGTTGTCCTGCCTGATGAATTGGACCCGGATGCTGACGGATCCGGATTCGGTAAATTTCAGCGAGTTGCCCACCAGGTTGATCAGGATTTGGCGCAAACGGGTGGGGTCGCCCATGACATGGGGCGGCACCTCATGTTCCACGATGCCCGCCAGGTTCAGATTCTTCTCGGCGGCCTTGATGCCCAGCAGGTTGAGCACTTCGTCGATCACTGCGCGCGGCGACATGGGAATGATTTCCAGGTCGAGTTTGCCCGCTTCGATTTTTGAATAGTCCAGAATGTCGTTCAAGAGACTCAGCAATGATTCCGCCGAATCCCCCACCAAGGTGGCGTATTCCTTCTGTTCGGCCGAGAGGTCGGTGTCGAGCAGCATATTGTTCATGCCGATCACACCGTTCATGGGAGTGCGGATTTCGTGACTCATGGTGGCCAGAAATTCGCTCTTGGCCGCGTTGGCGGCCTCGGCGGCCTGGGCCATTTCGTTGGCGCGGGTGGCGACCTGCTCGAGTTGTTGGCTGGTGTTTTCGGCCTCTTCTTTTGCGCGGCGCAGGGATTCGCGGGCCATGACCATGCTGGTGATGTCCTTGCTGGAGCCGCGGAATCCGGTACAGTGGCCATCGAAGTCTATCATCGGGTCGCAATTGAGCAACATGCAATATTCCTGGTGGGTAGGGCCAATGGCCCAGAATTCCCGGTTGGAAATGGGAGCGCCTTCGATCAGACCGTTGGCCAGCATTTCGTGCAGTTCGGTCTGGGCGTCCTCGGCCAGCAGCTCGGTCAGGGGTCGGCCAAGCCAGTAGTTGCGGTCTTTTCCCGTCAGGGCCTCGGCGTCACCGCTGAGAAACAGAAACTCCAACTGGTGGTCCGTTTCCCAGACCAAGTCTCCCGACAGCAGGGCCAGATGGGCAAAACGCCGTTCCGATTCCACCTTCTTGCGGGCGGTTTCCTGCTCTTTGCTCCTGATCGAGCTGATGGATTTGGCGATCATGCGGGCAAAGGCCAGAAAAAGCATGGTGGCCAGGATGGTGACCAGGCCTCCGGACGCGACTTTTGTCTGGCGCTGGTGGACCAATTGGGCCTGCAGGGCACTGGAGTGCTCGTCGAATATGGCATCCAGGTCGTTCAACTTCTCAAGCACGTCGTCGGTTTGCCGGTGAAGATCCGGAGTCAGGGAATTCATCTCGCGGGTGGCCTTCAGGTACCGCAGGTGGTAGTCGTAGTAGCCGGAGTAGTGGACGCCACGGGAGTCGCGCCCGGCCAGGGCATTGGCGAGCTGGTCGCTGGCCTCGACCAGGCGGGCATGCAGACGGGGTTGCTGCCCATGGGAAAATTTCTGATGGTTCCAGTCCGCCAGGTGCTGATCCAGCCTGGCCAGGGTCGGCAGAAACTTCTGGTCGTGGATGGCCTGCATTCCGTCAGGGTCCTGTTCGAGCCGGAGTTCCAGAATCAGGTCCTGGCAACGGGTGGCCGCCAACAGGATGTCTCGCGCCAGGAGTGCCTGCAGAGCGGCGTCGCTCAGCGTGAAGGAGCTCTCGATTTCGGTAACGATGTCCACGAGGCGGTTGCCGGCAGCGGTCGCTTTTTTGGCCAGAATTTCCGAGCGTGAGGCAAGGACCAGACGATCGGCCCGCAGGTCGAGTGAGCGCAAGGCCGTGAGTTCCCACTCGGACCGGGCGTCGTCCAGCGCTTCAAAATTGTCGGTCAAGCCGGCCTTCTCAGCGAGGACTTCGACGGCCTCCTGCATCTGCCGGTGGGCGTCGGTGTGCCTGATGTATTCGTGCATGTCGAACTGGGCTTGTTCGTCATCGCGGGGATTGGTCGCCAGATTGGCCAAATGCTGGGTGCGCTGGGTGAGCTGGCGTCCATATTCGAGGCGCAGTTGCTGGGCCTCGAGCATGCTGGCCGACAGCTCCTGCAGGGCACGGGTGTGCGCCCGTTCGTGGGTCAGGAACGTCAGGCCCAATATCGTGCCGGTCAGCAACCCGGCAACGACCAGGAGCCAGACTCGGCCCTCGATGGTGGTGAAGTACTGCAATCGGTTAGACGCCAAGGCGTTCCCCTCTGGGCAAGATCCTGAGACCCTGTCCTGTACGGTCAAATACTGCGCTAATAGTCATATCGGCCGGTCTCTTGGTGTGGTTTAGGGGATATTGCGGATATCCTTATATGGAGATTGTTGACACGGAGCCCATAAGGCACTAATCGTGTCTCGATTTTACATCCCAAGCCCAGTAAGGTGACCCGCATGAGCATTGCCCTGAAGGCCTTCATGAATACTTTGGTGGATTACGCCGGTTTGTTTCCGCCGGCGAGCCTGAGTGTGTCCGTTGCCGTGGCCGAATATGCCCGGCACCAGACTGAACCAGAGGCCTGGATGCTCGGACGTTTTATAGCGCCAGCGGCGCGGTTGGCCGAAATCGGCACCGAGGTCCGCCCCCATCTGGCTGAGGGGTCGGCCTGGGGATTTTCGGTTCTGGTCGGCGCGCCCGGCAGCATGGAAAGTGCCCTCGGCAATCTTCCCGGCCAGGCGGCCCAAATTGCAGAATTTGAAAGTGGGTTGGCTGGTCAGGCAAAAGTCGAATGCCTGGAAACCGCGATCCCGGCCGATGCCGCCGTTGAGCCGGATGAGTTCGTGATG
>DAOVTU010000216.1 GCA_030632925.1 Candidatus Krumholzibacteriia bacterium
ATGCCGACCCACCGACAGGAAAATGATGGCTCCCATAGGAACCAGCAGCACGTACCCCACATCGCTGGCTATGTTCGACATCACGCCGGCCATGACCAAAACGAAGGTTAGCAACCGCGGCGGCGCCCAGTGTACCAACAGGCGTAGCAAGGTGCCGATCAGGCCGCTTTTTTCCGCCACACCGATGCCCAGCAGGGCCACCAGGACCGTGCCCAGAGGCGCAAACCCGGTGTAGTTGTGGACCGTGTTCTCGAGGATCCAGTGCAGCCCGTGGCGCGAAACCAGATTGACGGGCTCAACTACCGACCCGTCCATGGGATTGACCGCATCAAGGCCCAAGAGGCTCGTCAGCCAGGACAACAGGATGATGGACAGGGAAAATGTTGCGAAGAGGGTTGCCGGATGCGGCAAGCCGTTGCCCAGTCGTTCAATCGTGCTCAGGAACCGGGACACTAGCGTTGGTTTGGTACTCAAAGATGCCTCCTTGGGGTGAGGAGGCATCATATTTCAATTGAGAACAAAAATCGACATCTACCGCATATTATCGACCGATTCGTGCCAACTCCACTTCAGCCCGCCGCTGAGACAGAGGATAATCGGCTCTCGCGGTGACCGCACGGAACACTCCACGCGCTTCAGCCAACTGATTGCCGGCCGTCAGCACCAACCCCAGGTTGAACTGTGCTTCAACATTCTGCGGCTCGATCACCAACACCCCGCGCAGCAGGATCTCGGCCCGGGCCAAATCGTTTTCGCGGAATGCCACAACCGCGGCGAGTTGCTGCCAGGAGGTGTCGTTTGGCAGCTCTCGCCGGGCATTCTCCGTCATCAGGCGCGCCAGATCGAGACTGCCTGTAGCCAACAGGCCTTCGGTCCGGAGCAGTCGGGCAGCGTTGTCGTCGGGATTGGAAGCCAGATCGGCCAAGGCCGCGTTCAGGTCGGGTCGGGTTTCGCCCACGGCACGGAAGGTCGTGGCCGGAGCCCAGCTGGCCGTGCCGCTGCCGGGCAGAATCATGCCGTGATGGGACGCCTGATCAACCGCCGCGGTGACCAGTTCCAAGGCTGGATAGACAGAATTTTCGAACAGCGAGCCGTTCATGCCGAACCAGCCCAGCCCAATGACCAGCAAGGGCACCACGGCAGCCACCAACCACTTGCGCGAATCGCGCCGCGTGCGGGCCGGAGCTTTCGCTGGTGCATTAAGTGGTGCATTAAAACGTGGGTGTGCAGTCAGGCCTTCCCCCTTGGACGGCAGCGCCGCAGTCGGGAACCGGCTGTAGCCAAGCTCCTTCAGTTCCGCGTCGCCGCCGCGCAAGCCCGTGCTGCGCACCCAGTCATCACGCATCCGGATGGTGTCCGCGTAGGCGGCCATGCAGATGCGGCATTGCAGGAGATGGTTCTCCAGCTTTGCTTTTTCGAGGTCCCCCATGCCGCCCTCCAACAGGGCCGCCAACTGCTCTTCATTCAGGTGGGGATTTTGAGTCGCCATGGTAATTCGTTCTCCGGCAAAAGGTTATCTAACCTGTTACTTGAATGCTGATTTGCGGGGCTGATCTTCATCATTCCCGTTTTCAGCGCTATGGCTGCCCGTTGCCTCATTGGAGACGACGCCCGGTGCAGGATTCCCGGAATTTTCCCGATTTTTTTCCACGTCCTGATGGTGCCGGCGCAACTTGCGCACAATACGATCGAGAATCGTGAAAACACGCCGGCGGCTGCTGATGCCCAACCGGTCGGCAATTTCCTGGGCACTGAGCCCTTTTTCGAAGCGCAGGGACAGAATCCGACGCTCGTCGGCCGGCAATTCGGCCACGTACCGCAAGGCCTTCAGGGACCGGATTTCGGCCTCCTTGTGGATCAGGCGGTTCAGCGGGTTCTGCTCCTGTTGGCTGTTCTCGGCTTCGAAATGCACGGCATCGCAATATTCCAACAAACGCCCCGAAGCCGCACCGAGAGACTCGGCGGCCAAGTCGTACCGCACGCGACGGTAAGTGCGCTCGGTCAGCTGCTCGTCGATCTCGCCCAGATGGGCAATCATTTCGTCTTCATCGAGGCGGTGGCCCTGGAGCCAGATCTGTTTTTGGGTGGCGGTAAAGGTTTGGCCCTCAACATAATACAGGCGGTAAATTTCCTGGTGCACTTCGGACAGGCGGCGCAACCCGCGGGGCACTTCGCGGCGGCCGTGCTCGTGGCGCAGTTGGTCTGTGGCCGCGTTGCGGGCGACCAGCAGCAACCAGGTAGCCAGGCTCGAGCGGCCGCGATAGGTTTGCATCCGGCCCTGGTGCAGATTTTCCAGCACGTCGACATAGGTGTTGCGGACTTGGTCTTCATCAAAAAGATAGCGGCGCAGGACGTGAATGATCAGGCCGGTGTACCGGTCGATAAAGGTGTGCCAAGCGGTTTCGCTGCCCGCGAGCACCGCTTCAACCAGGCGCAGATCGGCCTCGTGGCTTTCGTTGGGATCCTGTTCCTGCCCGAATTTGTAACTGATGCGGCGCGCCTCTCCTGATATGGGTTGCCTATATCATAAAGAAAAAAAACTTCAGAATCACCATGGGAATTTCCGGGATGTCTCCGTCTCCACGGTTCTCGCCCCGGTGATATATAGCTAACACCATATCCAACAATATGTTATTGCAAACTTGAATCCTACCGTCTTGAATCTTATCGTCTTGCCCCGTACAATCATATCCGTACTCATTTTGACGTCAACGGTTGGACAACATGCGAGCTGATAGCAGAATTCCCCACCAATCAGGGCGTGGCCGGTGCCTCTTTATGGCCTGCCTGGCCCTCAGCGCGCTGTTGGCTGTGCCCGGTTGTGACCAGGGCCGGGAACTGCGCCAGATCGCACCGGACCTGGATCCCCAGGTGGCCAGCCTGTTGGCCCAGGGGCACACCGAGGACCTTGGCGAATTCTTTCTCAAATCCGGCACCAATACCCTCACTTACAGTTTCGATGTGCTCTACCGCGAAGCGGTTTTTGGCGACGAACATCAGGCCGAAATATTGCTGCCCTATCTGGAGACCCTCGCCAACATCATGGCCGAAGATTTTGCCTACGAACTGGGCCGCCACAAGCTCGAAAGCCTGCGCCGGTTGGGCACCGACATCCTGCGCCAGGCCTACGAACTGAACCACGAACGCGATGCCATTTTTGCAGACCCCGCCATAACCGACAGCGTCAAGGCCGAACGTCTCCACGGCATGAACGATTTTTTTACGGAGCACGAGCTGTTGTGGTACACCGTGGCCCTGAACGAAACTCTGGCCCAGATCCACGCCAGCCTCGGCGAGCGGGACCATATGCGCGAGCACTTGCAAGCGGCCTTGGCTAACAGCCGCCGGGCCGACTTCGCCGGCATGACCTGCCAGATCCTCGGCGCCATGGCTGAGATTTTCTACGAGGAAGGCCAGCTGGATTCGGCCCTCGTCTATGTGAACCACCTGCAGCACCGCGCCGTGCGCAGCCGTCTGGCCTTGCAGGCCGCGCGCAGCGAAACCTTCCTGTGCAGCTTCAGCCTGGGACAGGGTCGACTGCATAGCGCCCACTTGCACCTGAAGGAAGCACGCCAGCTTTGCCGGGACTTCCAGGGCGGGCAGCACGAAGCCATTTACGTGGCCATCCTGGCCCGTTTTTATGCCAACCTGGAGTGCTGGAGCATTGTCGAGAGGCTGCTGGAACAGACCGACCTGTTGCTGGCTGATGATGTGCCCGGCTTTCTGCAACCGACCGTTGTGGACTTGAAATTGCTCAAGGCCGAGGCGCTGTATGAGCGCGGCCAGCACGCCGATGCCCACCGCATGACGGCCGAGATCCTGGCCCGGGCCAACCCCCGACCCCACCGGTTGCGCTATGCCCTGATCGCCCACCATCGGGCCCGCCTGTTGTTGGCCGACAACCTGCCCGACGAAGCCCTGCCGGTGATTCGCGAAGGCCTGCAACGAGCCGACGAGGACAATCTGCCCGGGATCGGCCGCGCCTTCACTCTGCAACTGGCGCGCGCCCTCGAACAACAGGGACAGGTCGGCGCAGCGCAGCAGGCACTGGCGGATTTTCATGCCGCTGTTGGTGAAGATGAAGATCTTTTGCCCGGCGATTTGGAACAGGCCACCGCGTTGAATATTCGCCTGGCCTGGACCAGCCAGGGTGACGGTCGCCAACTGGTCGAGGCCGTGGCCGAGGGCTTTGCAACGCTGCAGGAACGCCTGGCCGGCCGCGACCCCAGCGCCCACACCTATCTGCACATCGAAGGCTTCGACGAACTGCGGGTACAGGTGCACCGCTTCGTGGCCGCCGACGTGGAATTGGGTCTGGCCTTTGAAATGGCCTGGCGGCGTCTGGCCCGCCTGCGCAGTGAAGGTGAAGAGTTGCGCAAGATCGGCGCCCCCTTTGCCGAGCCCATGCCCCAGGACATCAACACCTGGGTGCGGCTGTGGAGCCAACGCGTGAACGGGGCCCCCGGGGCTGGCCCATGGTGTGGGGCGGAAAATCGTGCCCCGGCCAATACGACGTTCCTGCTTTTTTCCATGATCGGCGAAGATGTCTTCCGCTGGCAGGTGGACCACGACGGTGTGCGTCGCCAGCGCCTGGACCTGCCCACTTCCCGCCTGCGCACTCTGGTCGCCCGTGCCCTGGACCGCCTGGTGATGCCTCCCGAAGACGGGGTCTGGGACGGCACCGGTCCCCTGGCCGACGACCTTTCGGTCCTGGCCCGCGAACTTATCCCGGGCGACTTGCGGCGGCGTTGGCTGAGTCGACGTCCTTTCACGCCTTCGGAGAAACTGCTCATCGCCGCTGACGATGCGTTGACCCGGATTCCCTTTGAGGCCCTGGATCTGGATCTGGGTGCGGGATATCTGCCGCTGGACGAGGCCACGGTGGTTTCGTACCTGCGGTACATCGCCGCGCCCACTGATGACCGTCCGGCCGGGCCCATTCTCATCATGGCCGATCCCCAGGCGGCGCCGGCCCTGCAAAGGCGGTATCCGGAATTGGGCGCCCTGCCCGGTGCGCGGCAAGAAGCTGCCCGCGTGGCCCGCGTGTGGACCGAAGCGCCGATCCTGACTGGCGAGGCGGCCACCAAACAGGCTCTGCTCTCGCGCTGGGAAAATTCGTCACGTTTGTATCTGGCCACCCACGTCATGCGCGACCCCGAGGCTCCGTACCTGAGTTTTTTGCCCCTGGCCCCACTCAGCGATACCAGCCCGTTAGAAGATTCCCTGCTGGAAACCCGCGACATCCTGGGCGCCGATTTGCGCGGTTGCCAGTTGGTGGTCCTGTCCGGATGTTCGAGCGGTTCGCCCTACGTGGCGGGCTCGCGGGTGGCCCCCGGCCTCGGCGACGCCTTCCTGGATGCCGGTTGCCGCACCACCGTGCAAACCTTTTGGCGGGTGAGCGATGAAATTTCCATGGAGTTGATGGGAGCCTTCGCCGACCGGGCGGCCGAAAGCGGCGGACCGGATAATCTGGCCCGGGCCCTGCGTGGAGCCCGCACCAGTATCCGCAATCGGAGCCCTGAGCTGGGGCATCCGTTTTATTGGGCGGCGCATCATGTGGTGACGACCGACCCTGGACGATAGAAGATGTAGACGATAGAAGATATATAAGGCCCCCAAACCCATCGTCATGTGCGCCGGGCAGAGCACACACAACGTTCTGCTGGCAAAGGCTTGGGGGCCCAATGTGGTATTCGGTCGGTTTTTCCGATTCACCACACAGGAGACGGCGCCTAAACCTACATTCCCGAAAAAAGATGCCCCGCAGCTGCAGGGCATCTTCATTCTCATGACTGTTCAAAATATTCGAACCAGGATCAACTGCCCTTACCGTAGTTGGGCGCTTCCTTGGTGATCTGGATATCATGGGGATGACTTTCGGCCATGCCCGCGGTGGTGGCCCGCACCAGTTCCGCCTTCTCCTGGAAATCGGCAATATTCGGGCATCCGCAGTAGCCCATGCCGCTGCGCAGGCCGCCCACCAACTGGTA
>DAOVTU010000420.1 GCA_030632925.1 Candidatus Krumholzibacteriia bacterium
TCAGGCTCACTGCGAAACTTCACTTCATCTTCCCCCGAAAAATTAGGGAGATTTCATGTCCCAGGGACACCCCAAGGGCCTTTACGTCCTGTTCTACACCGAGATGTGGGAGCGCTTCAGCTATTACGGCATGCGCGCCATCCTCGTGCTCTATATGACCCGAGCCTTGATGTTCGATGTGGCCAAGGCCAGCAACACTTTCGGCAATTTTGCCATGTTGGCGTATTTGACGCCGCTGGCCGGTGGCTATATCGCTGATCGTTGGTGGGGCAACCGCCGTTCGATCATTGCCGGTGGCGCCATCATGGCCGTGGGGCAGTTTCTGATGTTCCTTTCGGCCCGATATTACACGGACCCTGGGGTGGCCCTGCCGCTGATGTGGGCTGGTCTTGGTGTGATCATCGCCGGTACAGGCCTGTTCAAGTCCAACATCTCGTCCATGGTGGGCTCTCTTTACGCGCCGGATGACCAGCGCAAGGATTCGGCCTTCACCATTTTCTACATGGGCATCAATATCGGGGCTTTCCTGGCACCGTTGGTGGCCGGTGGCTTAGGCGATACCGGTCGGGCCGAAGATTTCCAGTGGGGCTTTCTGGCCGCGTCAATTGGGATGGTCATTGGCACCCTGGTTTTCCAGTTGTTCAAGGACAAGCACATTGTCGATGCGGACGGACACGCCTTGGGCCTGCCGCCATCGAAGCGGGCCTCTGGCAGCAGTGAAGCTGATTTGGACCAACCGATGACGCGTGATGATTATGAGCGCGTTGCCGTGATTTTCATCCTCAGTTTTTTCGTGATCTTCTTCTGGGCGGCGTTTGAGCAGGCCGGCGTTTCGTTGACGATTTTTGCCGATCGCCAAACTGATCGCAGCCTCTTTGGCTGGACGGTGCCAGCCAGTTATTTCCAATCGGTCAACGCCGTGGCCATCGTTATATTTGCCCCGATATTTGCGTGGGTGTGGAGCTTCCTGGGCAAGCGCAACCTGGATCCCAGCACGCCGGTGAAGATGAGCTTTGGCTTCTTCTTCCTGGCACTCGGCTACTTTGTCATCGCCTTTGGCGTCAATGGTATTGATGCGACAACCAAGGTGAGCATGATGTGGCTGATAGGGTTGTATTTGCTGCACACATTTGGCGAGCTGTGTCTGTCGCCCATCGGGCTGTCGGCGGTCAGCAAGTTGTCGCCACCCAAGTTCGCTTCGCTGATGATGGGTGTGTGGTTCCTGGCGGTTTCGATGGCCAGCAAACTGGCCGGAGTATTGAGCGGTTTCTATCCTGAAAAAGGGAAACCGGCGCCGGTATTGTTCGGCTATGAGGTGACCAACCTGCATGAGTTCTTTATCATCTTTGTGGTCATGAGCGCGGCGGCTGGCGTGGTTCTGTTCTTCCTGGCCCGGCCTATTTCCAAGTGGAGCCACGGCCGCGCTTAGCGGGTGTCCACGCTGGGGAGCACTTCTCAGACCGATGACTACCCGGAATGCCGGGATTGGTCCAGCGGGTGGTGCTCTCCAGAGTTGGAAAATCGTATTGGTGGCCCTGTTGGGCGTTGCAACGGCAGAATTCAGCCGGGAGCGACCCGCGGGTCCTGATCCTGCAGATGCCCAGCGACGGGCGCATGGCGAAAATCGTGGCGAAAACACCATGGTGGGCGAAGCTTATTTGCGATTAAAGGCTTTTAAGCGGACCTAAAAGCCCTTTTAAGCTACTGCGAAAAAAAGGCGAAAAAACAGTTGCCAAGGGCGAGAAGTTCGTGCTATCTTGCCGTCGCGATCAGGTGAGGCCCGTCATCAAATTCCATGGGCATTACGCTCAAAATCCATAGCGTCCGGATCATCGGCCTCGACCGAGAATTGGACTTCGAGAACTGGACTCCAAACTGGACGTCTAGAAATGGGAGACGACACATCATGGCAAGAAAATCGAAGAACGACACACCTGTCAAGGGCCCGGCCCGGCCATTGGGCGAGAATGAAGATCGGGCCAAGGCGCTGGAATTGACGCGGGCCCAAATCGAAAAACAATTCGGCAAGGGCTCGGTCATGTTGCTGGGCGATAGCAAGATCTACGACAACTTCGACGCCGTCAGCACCGGCAGCCTGTCTCTGGACATCGCACTGGGCATCGGTGGCCTGCCCAAGGGGCGGGTCGTCGAAATTTACGGCCCCGAAGGCAGTGGCAAGACCACCGTCTGTCTGTCGGTCATCGCCAACTGCCAGAAAGAAGGCGGCGTGGCGGCCTTCATCGACGCCGAGCATGCCCTGGATCCCATTTACGCCCGCAAGATCGGCGTGGACATCGACAACCTGCTGGTCAGCCAGCCGGATACCGGTGAGCAGGCCCTGGAAATCACCGAGATGCTCGTGCGCTCCGGTGCGGTCGACATCCTGGTGGTCGATTCGGTGGCGGCCCTGGTGCCGCGGGCCGAAATCGAAGGCGAGATGGGCGACCACCATGTGGGCCTGCAGGCCCGCCTGATGAGCCAGGCCCTGCGCAAGCTCACCGGCGCCATCGCCAAGACCAATACGATGGTCATGTTCACCAACCAGATCCGCATGAAGATCGGTGTCATGTTCGGCAACCCCGAAACCACCACCGGTGGCAACGCCCTGAAGTTCTACAGTTCGGTGCGGTTGGACATCCGGCGCATTGGCGCCATCACCCAGGGTGAAGAGGTGGTTGGCAACCAGGTGCGCGTCAAGGTGGTCAAAAACAAGGTCGCGCCTCCGTTCAAGAAGGCCGAATTCGATATTCTGTACGGCGAAGGCATCAGCAAGGAGGGCGACCTGATCGATTTGGGCGTCGAGGCCGAAATCATCCAGAAGTCCGGCGCGTGGTACAGCTTTGATGAAGAACGCTTGGGGCAGGGCCGTGAAAACGTGCGGATCTTCCTGAAGGAAAACACCGACCTGTACGATACGATCAAGGACCTGGTGTTCCGCCACTATGAAATCGGCCAGTATGCCGACAACGGTGAGGAAACTGAGGAAGAAGCCGCTGAAGGCAGCAGTGCGAAAATCGATGCTTCGGCAACGGTGCCTGCACCGACGGCTGCCGGCAAGGCTGCCGCCGCAACGGCCGGTGGCGCGAGCCGTCCGGCCAAGTGATGACTATTTGATTCGACCAGGAGCGATTAAGCCAGGAGCGGATTGACCAGATGTTCTCTGGTGGAAAAAAGAAGCCTTACGGTCGGCGCGGTTACTCCGAGCGGCCAGAGGCAGGCTCAGCACAGCCGGGTTTCCCTACGGGGGAGGCCCGGCTGCTGGACTTTCGGGAGGAATCCGGTTCGGTGCACGTGGTGCTTGATACCGGGCACAAATACGAAATTGCCCCCGGCTCGGTGCCCGATGGTATCCCGGCCGAAGGTGAAGTCGTGTCGGCTGAGGTCATTGGGGCGGTTGTTCTGGCGGCCGAACGCAAAGTCGTGGCCCGCCGGGTATTTGCCATGCTGGACCGCCGCCTGCAACCGGTGGCCCGTTTGCGGAACAAATTGATCGAACGGGGCCAAACCGCCGAAGCGGTTGATGCGGTTTTGGAACAAATGCGGGATCAGGGGCTTTATTCTGATCGCCGCTATGCGGAGGCCTTTTGCCGTGACTGCCTCTTGAGCCGGGCGGTGGGTAGGCGTTATCTTGTGAAGAAGTTGCGGGAGAAGCAGGTGGACGGCCATCTGGCTGCTGCGGTGGCCGAAGAAATTCTCGACCGCGAGACCGAAATCGAGTTGGCTGACCGGGCGGCGACCGAGCGCTGGCGTCGATCGCGTGGACCTGCCGATTACAAAGCCCTGGCCAAGGTGGTGCGGTTCCTGATGGGCCGCGGATTTGACGCCGGACTGGCCAACAGTGCGGCGCGCAAGGTGCAGCCGAAGCCTGAGACTGATCTCGACTATTGATCCGGCCCGACTGTATAATCCGGCCTGCCTGATTTTTTCCGA
>DAOVTU010000641.1 GCA_030632925.1 Candidatus Krumholzibacteriia bacterium
CGCCAATGCCAGGGGCCGGTGTAGCGCAACATCAGCGGCACCATCACCAGCAGGCGCACCAGGCGGCTGATGGCGTTGGACCAGACAATACCCATCAGGCCATAACCGGCATCCAGGGCGTAAAAGGCCAAGCCGAAGTAGACGAAGGCCGAAACCAACTGGCCAATGGTCTGGTGCTGGACTTTTTCGTGAGCCTGCAGCACCGCGTCGCAGGCCATGCTGGTCGACTCGACAAAAATGGCCAGGCCCGTCACCAGATAGGCCGCGGTTTTCAGATCACTGAAACCGTGGTAGCGCGCAAAGGCCACCAGAAACAGATACCCCACCGCGCCCACCATCCAGCGCAGCTTCATGGCCGACCACAGCAAGGGCAGGGTCATGGCTTTGCGTCGCGTGATTTCGCGGGTCAGCAGCGTGCCCAAACCGAAGTTCGACATGACCAGGATGATGGCCACCAAGTCAGTCGCCGCCCCCCAGATGCCGATGCCTTCGTCGCCCAGCACGGGCCACATTTTCTTGATGACCAGCACACCCAAAGCCCGACCCGCCAACACACCGAAGGTGAGCAGGATCGTGTTTTTGGCGATGGTGCGACTGGCTTGCAAGGCTACCTTCTTCTAAAAATTTCGGACTAGAAAAATCCCCGCGTGATCGCCGTGATCACCGGGCTCCCATCACCATTCAAGTCCCAGGCCAAATCAATGCGCGCGATCTGGGCATTAGCCGAGCGTGTGGGTCCGAAGCGAAGACCAAAACCGGCCTCGTGCCGGGTGCCGTCGCTGCCGCGCTGTTCGTCTTTCCACCAGGCGCTGCCGCCGCTGTAGAAAACCGCCGCGCCGACCCGCATCAAGCCGGCCACTTCCCAGGGCATGGCCTTGCCCTGTTCAAAATTCCACCGGGCCAGATGGTCGCCTGCCATGCCGTCAAAGTCCAGCGTTCGCAGTCCGCGATCCAAACCCAGGATCAGGGCGTTTGATCCCAACAGGTTTCCACCCTGACCATATTCGCCAAAAACGCGGGTGATCCAGGGGCTCATTTCATCGCCGGACCGGCGGACCCAGCCCGCCACGCCGTTGTACTGGTAGGTCTGTACCAGTTTGCTGCCGGCGTCACCGCTGGCGCCGACTTCAGTGACCATGAAGCCCTGCCCCACGGGGAACCAACGCCGCGCCCAGAACTCCCCGTGCCAGCGAGACTCGGCATAACCCGTGGTGGACCCCACGTTGCCTCCGGTGGGCCCCACCTTCAGGTCGACCGTCCAGTCGGTGGCAATATCTTCGACCGGCCCGTACTGCCGGATGAAACGCGCCTTGGCCCAACTCCTCCCCTGGGTGTGCACCCACAGAAAGGGGTTCACTTCAATGCCGGTTTCCCGCGCGAAGGGCTGCCCCTCCTGATCCAACCAGGTCAGATCCTCGAAGCGCCCGTCAGACAACTCCACGCTGGTGAGGTCATCGCGGAATAATTTGTCGACCACATCAAGGCCCCCGCCGAGACGCCACACGCGGCCCTTTTTTTCTTCCGAGGCCCGCCACTGAAAGCGGGCCTCGACCCCAACTTCCTTGTAATCCAGCAAGGCGTACAGGCGGTAGGGGTCGCTGGCGTCCAGGCCAGCTGGGCCGCCGTTGCTCAAGTAAAAGCGCTGCCCGAATTCCTGATTCCAGACCTTGAACTCGGTGCCCCAGGGATCGTCCAGGGCGTAGAAGGGCCGGTTGAAAATGAGCCGGCGGGTGTGACCGTCATCGCGCTGGGAGTAGTCCAGTCCAAACCAGAACCCCGCCTTGAACAGGCGTCGTTGCCGATACCAGACGTTCCAATATTCACTGTCCTCATCGGCACCGATCCCGGCGCCGGCCGTGACACCGTGACCCAGGAAATTGCCCTCGGAGGCCGACACTTTCCAGCGCTGGTCGCCGCCCGAAGCCAGTGAGTACGAGAAGGTCGTGCGCAACGTCCAGGCTTCACGGGTGCTGACGAGAACCTTGACCCGCCCGTCAGCTGTGGTATCGACCGCAGTGACACGCACATTGTTCAGGAAACCCAAATTGCGCAGGATGCGTTCGGACTCAGCCAACTGCGCAGGGTCGAACTCATCGCCGGTGTGGAAGAGCAGCTCGCGGCGCACGACGTGATGCCGGGTATTGAAATGCAACGCATTCATGCCGTTGCGCAGGAAGTGCAGCCCGCCGTTGGTATTTTCGACCTCGTCGGCGCTGAAGATGTCGTTGGTCTGGATGACGATTTCGCCGATGGTCAAGGGCGCGGTCGTATCGGCCGCCGCAGCCGGCACCGCCATCAGGCCCCAAAGCCCAAGCCAAATTGTCAGGAGAATGACAATACGGCTGTCAGTGCTGCCGTTTTGGCGTATTTTCTGTGTCAGCAAAATCCCCTTTGCCCCCCGACAACTGGCCTGAAGGATTTGACTGGGATTCTTTATCATCTTGTTGTGCAATGTTTTACAAACTCTTCTGGGTGGTTTGTTATTGATGGGCACAAGGCTTGTATATGGGTCTGTGAACGTGTGGTGGACGCCATTCCCATCTCATTCATCGTCCGGGATGGCCCCACTTTTAACATAGGACGAACCCCAATGGCAATCCGGATAAATCGGGGCCATTGATACAGGAGGACACACCATGACGACCCTCATGCCC
>DAOVTU010000342.1 GCA_030632925.1 Candidatus Krumholzibacteriia bacterium
AAATGGCGTGTGGCGCTCATGCGGTCTGGTATCCCATCAGGATTTTTCGCGCGTGATGCGCGCGCCCAATTCGGCCAGGCGGGTCTCGATGCGTTCGTAGCCGCGATCAATGTGGTACACGCGGTTCACGGTGGTGGTGCCGTGGGCAGCCACACCAGCCAGAACCAGCGCCGCACTGGCCCGCAGGTCGGTGGCCATAACTTGGGCGCCGGACAAATGATCCACACCTCGAATGCGGGCCCGAGCGCCATCAACCCGGATGTCCGCACCAAGACGTTGCAACTCCGCCACATGGGTAAACCGGTCAGTGTAAATCGTTTCGGTCATGGAACTGGTGCCACTCGCCACCGTGCAGGCGGCCATGACCTGGGCCTGCATGTCGGTGGGGAAACCCGGATACGGCCGCGTCACCACTTCGACCGGTTGCGGTTTGCCGTCGGCCCGGATGGTCAGGCAGAATTCTTCTTCGGTGATGTGGCAGCCCATTTCCTGCAGCACGATGGTCACCGGCTTCAGGTGGCCCGGATCCACGCCCGTCAGGCGCACTTCGCCACCGGTCATGGCCACGCCGGCCATGATCGTGCCCGCTTCGATGCGGTCGGCGATCACGCGGTGGGAAACAGGCTCCAGTTTCTCGACGCCTTCGATGATGAGACTCGTGGTGCCCAAGCCTTCGATGTTCGCGCCCGAGCTTACCAAAGCCTCGACCAACTGGGTCACTTCAGGTTCGATGGCGCAATTTTCCAGTTCCGTACGGCCCTCGGCCAATACCGCAGCCATCAGCACATTGCAGGTGCCGCCCACCGACGAAGGTTCGAAGCGAAAACGCCCGCCTTTCAAGCGCCCATTCGTGCTCGCGTTGATGTAGCCCTCTTCCAGATCGATATCCGCCCCCAGGGCGGCCATGCCCTCAAGGTGCAGGTTCACTGGCCGCGGGCCCCAGGCGCATCCGCCCGGCAACGAAACCCGCGCCTTGCCGAAGGAAGCCAGCAGCGGCCCCAGCACATAGATGCTCGCGCGCATTTTGCGCACCAGATCGTAAGGCGCTTCGGAGCTGCTCAGGTCTGTGGTGTCGATGACCATGAAGTTGTTGGCAAATTCGGTGCGCGCGCCGAGGCCTTCGAGGATGGTGGCGAAAAAGCGCACATCCTGCAGGTCGGGCACGTTGTCGATGACCGAGCGGCCGCGGGTCAGCAACGAGGCGGCCATGAGGGGCAAAACCGCGTTTTTGGCGCCGCTGACGGAAATTTCCCCGTTCAGGGGAGTCGGTCCTTCGATGACAAAACGATCCATGTTTTAAGTCTGCTCCGGGAAAAATCGAGGTGTTGCCGGTGGGAACTCAGCCACCGGCTGTTCCAGCCCAGCCAATATACGCAATTGTGCCCCGATGTGGCGGCACTTTTTGGACTGAAGTCCAACGCTTGGCCCAACGTCTAGCCTAGCGACAACCCACAGTCCGGGCATTCCACTGCCGCTTCATCCACCCCACAGCCGCAGGCCGGACAAGCGCCGATGTCGAATTCGAGGGTGAGCCCTCGGTGCTGCCCGGGGTGCAGGCCTTCGAACACCTCATCAATCACTGCGTCGGCCCGCTCGTAATCAGCCTGGGAAACGAAGAGGATGTACTCGTAGCCCTCCAGGACTGTGCCCACCGGCACCTGCCCCGCTTCGCCGCCGGAAATGACCCGGCCAAAAGCGACCGAGTGTTCATGGTAGGTTTCACCGGTTTGATAACTTGTTGCCGGCAGCACTGCACTGCGGATTCCAGCCTCTTTCAAATGCCCCAGGTAGGCCTTGATCACGTATTCATGGTCAGCCACCAGTTCGCCCAGAATTTCCCCGGGGCCGTAGTTTTCCCAGCTCGCCTCATCCAGCGTCTCGGGTGGAATCATGGTGGTCGCCTGGCTGGCCCAAATCAGGGGCACTGCACAATCCGCACAACTGTGGGCTCGCGTCTGGTACTCCACCCTGCACTCGGGACAGATCTTGAATTCGGCTTCCATATCTTTCGCCATATCCCTTGCTATGCCGGCGGCTGTGTTTTCCAGCGCCGGTGCACCCAATAGTACATGGCCGGCGCCTTGCGCACGGCCTCTTCCAGCCGTGCGGTGTGGATCTCCGTCATCCGCTGAACGGTCGTTTCATGATCCCAGGCCGGATCAATTTCAATGGGCGGTTCGATTCTCATCACATGGCTGTGGTCCGGTTGCCGATAGACGAAGACCATCAGCAACGGGCATCCAGCCTTGGCAGCCAAGGTGGCCGGCCCCAAATTGACCGATGCCGGTCGCCCCATAAAATTCACGAAGCGCCCTTTGCGGCCCGCATCCTGATCGCCCAGAATGCCCACCATTTCACCCCGCTCAATAGCCCCCAGAATTTGCGGAAACGACCCACCGGTGTGGATGATACCCACCCCTTCGCGCGCCCGGATACCGTTGTAGAATTTGTCGATCAGCTGATTGGACTGCCGCTTGACGATGCCGTTGACTTTAAACCCGGCGACCGCCGCTCGCGGCAGCATCAATTCGAAGTTCCCCAGATGCCCGGAGATAAAAAGGGCGCCCCGACCTTCGGCCACCAGTTTTTCGACGTGTTCAACGCCTTCGACCACGACATTGGCCACGAGGTCTTCCTGGCTGCGGTGGCCCGAGGCCAAAAACTCCACCAGGGTCATGCCCAGATTGCGGTAGAAATCCAGGGCCGTGGCGTGGATCCAGGCCTCGTCTTTTTCGTGGCCAAAGGCGGCGGTCAGATTGCCCAGGATCACCCCGCGCCGAAAACGCACCACCCGCCAGACAAAGGTGCCCAGGCCACGCCCCACCGCCAGCAGGGCGCCGCGCGAAAGCAGCTTCGTCGACTGGAAGATCAACTGGAAAGCGCCGTATTCCAGACGGTGCTTGAACTTGGGGGCCATGGTCGCCTTTGCCTGAAGATGGGAGTATGGGTTGGGCTTTGAGCATTTATATAGGACGTGACGCCACAGCGTCAAGCGGCAGGCTCAATCGCAAAAAAGGCCGCCGCACTCTTTCAAGTGCGGCGGCCGACATTTGAGCAGGCAGCGGGCCTACTTCAGGAGAGTCATTTTCTTGGTATCGCGGAAGCCCTTGGCCTCGATCAGGTACAGATACACACCCGAATGGGCCTGACGTCCGGAATCGTCCATGCCGTTCCACACGATCGCCTGGCTGCCGGCCGGCAACTGCTCATTGACCAGCGTTCGCACCAGATGGCCGCGCTGGTCATAGATGCGCAGCGAAACCGGGCTGCTGTGGGGCAGGTCAAACTTGATCGTGGTCATGGGATTGAACGGGTTGGGCACATTCTGCTGCAGGGCAAAGACCTTGGGCAGACTGCTTTTTTCCGGTTGCTCGTCCAGGGCCGCCAGGCCACCGGTAACGGACAACGTGTAGGCGCTGGTGACGCCTTGATACCCATCGACCCGCACATAGTAGCGACCGACGGCGGCCGTATAACTGCCCGCTTCCGGATTGCTGACTGTGTAACCACGATCAACCTCGGTGCCCGAGCTGTTGTACAGGTACCAGTCCAGATCGGCGCTGCTGCCGATGGCCACACTGATGTTGATGTTGCCGGCCGTCGTGACGTCGAACCAGAAATAATCGTCGTCAGTGCTCGCCGAAAGCGCGCCCGATACGGCGGTGCCGTCGCCCACCGGGCCGTTGGCCCCAGCGATGTCGCCGTTGGGCTCGGTCTCGCTGGTGATCGCCGGCGTGCCTCCGCCACCGCCGCCACCAACGGTGACTGCGATGTCGTCAAAGGCAAAGCCATCGGTGGTGATGCCGTAGTTGTCGTACTGCTGGAACTTGACGATGAACGTCGAGCTCAGAGCCAGGCCATTGGCAGACGCGAGCGCATCCACATCCAGGGTGAATGCGTTCCAGGTGGCGTTGGTGTAGCTCTGACCATTGAGGTCCTGCACCTTGACGAACGAGGCGCCATCGTTGGCCGAGAAGTACATCCCGTCCTGGCTGTGGGTCTCGTCGCCGAACTCTTTCCACCAGAACGAGAGATCAACTTCACTCTGGCCCGTCAGGTCCAGGTGCAGCCAGGCTTCGTTCTGGCAATAGACACCGTTGGTCGCGCTGTCCATGGTCAGGTGATAGCTGCCGCCGTGGGGCGTATTGGCTGTCGTGACCAGGACGCGGCCCACGTTGGTCGAAGCGGTGGTCCAGTACTGGTCCACCGAAGCACCCTCGAAGCCCGCGCTATACGGCACCGTGGCGTAGTCGCCGGTCGGCGCCGTGTAGTCGACGGTGAAGTTGGCGTTGCTGGTATCGCTCACCGTGCCACCGCTGATGCGCACCTGTCCCTGGGTCGTAGCCGCTGCCGGCACGCTCCAGGTGTAGCTGCCGTCGTTGGTGGTGCCGGCTACGATGGCCGTCCAGTTGCTGCCGCCGTTGGACGAGTAATCAATGTCCACCGTGGTGAAGGTGCCCGCGCTGGTCCAGGTGATGCTGGCCGAGCCGCCACCGGTCAGCGTCTCGCCTCCATTGGGGTAGGTCACGGTCAC
>DAOVTU010000251.1 GCA_030632925.1 Candidatus Krumholzibacteriia bacterium
CCGCTGATGGCTGGCCTCGACACCGTGGGCGAACTGTTTGGGGCCGGGAAGATGTTCCTGCCCCAGGTCATCCGCTCAGCAAGGGTGATGAAAAAAGCCGTGTCGGTGCTGGACCCATATTTGCTGGACGAAAAAAGCGGCGGCGTGCGCTCCAACGGCAAAGTGCTCATGGCCACCGTCAAGGGCGACGTGCACGACATCGGCAAGAACATTGTTGCGGTCGTGCTGGGCTGCAACAACTACGAAATCATCGACCTGGGCGTGATGGTCCCGGTCGACCGCATCATCGAAACCGCAGTCAAAGAAAAGGTGGACATCATCGGCCTCAGCGGCCTGATCACGCCTTCGCTGTCCGAGATGACCCACGTGGCCCAGGAAATGGACCGCGCCGGATTGGACATCCCGTTGCTGATTGGCGGGGCGACCACCAGCCGCCTGCACACGGCCGTGAAAATTGCACCCTTCTACGAACCGGGCGTGCTGTACGTGCCGGATGCGAGCAAGGCCGTGGGCGTGGTGGGGGCTTTGATCAACAAAGACACCCGGGCCGAGACGGTGGCCCGAGTGCGGGCCGAATACGAACAGGTGCGGGCCGACCGCGAGGCCGCCGACACCGCCCGCAAGCTGATGCCTTTGGCCGAAGCCCGGGCCAATGCGCCCAAGATCAACTGGGATGGCTACACGCCGCCTGTGCCAGCCAAACCTGGCGTGCACGTGCTGGAAAATGTGGACCTGAACCTGTTGCGCCAGTACATCGACTGGACCCCGTTCCTGCACACCTGGCGCCTGCCGGGCCGCTTCCCGCAGGTGCTGGATGATCCGGAAGTGGGCCCCGAAGCGCGCCGCGTGCTGGACGACGCCAATACCATGTTGGACGAGTTGATCGCCGGCGGCGAGTTGAAAGCCAACGGCGTGTACGGCCTGTTCCCCGCCGCCCGTGAGGGCGACGATCTGGTGCTGTTCACGGATGATTCGCGCAGCACGGAATTGAAGCGGGTGCCGTTTCTGCGTCAGCAACGGCGCAGTGCAGGCAGCCGGCCCAACAACAGCCTGGTCGACTTCGTGGCTGACCGCGAGTCCGGAATTCCCGACCATGTGGGCGCCTTCGTGGTCACCGCTGGGTTAGGTGCCGAGGTTGCAGCAGCTGCGCGCCAGGCCGACGATGACGACTACCGCTCGATCATGGTCAAGGCCGTGGCCGACCGCCTGGCCGAAGCCTTTGCCGAGTACCTGCATTTGCAGGTGCGGCGCGAGTTCTGGGGCTATGCACCGGAAGAAAGCCTCGACAATTCAGCCCTCATTGGCGAAGAATACCGCGGTATCCGTCCGGCGCCCGGCTATCCGGCCTGCCCGGACCACGTTTCCAAACAGGCCCTTTTTGAACTGCTGGACGCTGGCGAGAAAACGGGCGTGGAGTTGACCGACAGCTGCGCCATGGATCCGGCCGCTTCGGTGGCCGGCTGGTATTTCAGCCATCCGGAAGCCCGGTACTTTGGCATGGGCAAGATCGACAATGAACAAGTGGCCGACTATGCCGCGCGAGTGGGCCTGACGGTCGACGAAGCGGCCCGGTGGCTGGACGCGAACCTGATCTGAACCGCAATCACACGTTTTGCAATCACACGTTTGAAGGATAAAGACCATGCACGTGACTGAGCATCTGGAAAAATCGCAGAAGACGCTCTTCAGTTTCGAAATCATCCCGCCACCGCGGGGCAAGACCGTGCGCGACATCATCGAGATCGTCGAGCAGATCGCACCGGTCAAGCCGCCATTCATCGACGTGACCAGCCACATGGCCGAGGCCACCTACGATGAGCAGAAGGACGGCACGGTCAAGCGGCGCATTCGCAAGAAGCGTCCGGGCACGATTTCCATTTGCGGCATTATCCAGAACCGGTACGGCATTGATACGGTGCCGCATCTGTTGTGCACGGGTTTTACGCGTGAAGAGACTGAAGATGCGATCATCGAGCTGAATTATCTGGGCATTCAAAACGTGCTGGCCATTCGCGGTGACGAGTCGAATTACAACAAGGCCCTCAGCAAGGGGCGCACGCGGAACATCTACGCCAAAAATCTCGTGGATCAGCTGGTGGACTTGCGTGAGGCCAACTACCTCGATGATATCGCCAACAGCGAGCCCATCAATTTCTGCGTGGGTGTGGGCGGCTACCCCGAAAAACATGTCGAGGCGCCCAATTTCAAGACTGACATCAGGTTTCTGAAGGAAAAAGTCGACGCGGGGGCGGACTACATCGTCAGCCAGATGTTCTACAACAATGACGACTTTTTTGCCTACACCAAGATGTGCCGGGAGGCCGGCATCGATGTGCCGATCATTCCTGGGCTGAAGCTGATCGAAAACGTGCGCCAGTTGCGCACCCTGCCCAAGCACTTCCATGTGTCGCTGCCCGATGACCTGGTGGATGAAATCACCGATTCACCCAAGCATGTGAAAGAGATCGGTCGCCGCTGGGGCCGCAAGCAGGTCGAGGGCCTGATGAACGAGGGTGCCGAGTGCATCCACTTCTATGTGATGAACGACGCCTCGCCGGTTGTGGAGATGATCAGCGACCTCGTTTGAGGTTGCGCCCCGGCCGCCCGGCGTGTAGGGTTGGCCACATCTCAATTTGCGCACAGCCACAAGGACGTGGCTTCTTCGCCTTACGATAGGCTTCACTGAAGGGATTCAGGACGCGCTCATGAGCCCTGATCAACAGGTCTGCCGTCTCCTTTTTGTGCACCGTGACCCGGCCCTCGCCGTCCGCATCCGCGGCATGCTCGGGCCCCTTCGTGATCCCCTTTACAAGATTGCCCATTTCACCCACCTGTGCGACGCAATGACCTATTTGCGGGTCAGTCCCGTCGATGTGGTGTTGGTGGGCCCGGATCCGGCCGACGAAGAATTGCTGGCGGCCGTGCGCCAACTGAGCGCCGATCACCCCGAAGTGCCCGTCATGGCCCTGCAGGTCAGTCCGACCCGGGATGAGGTCGACGACTTGCGCCAGGCCGGCGCCCGCGAATGTCTGCCAGTCGACGAATTCAGCCCCGAAATCTGGACCCGCACTTTCGACTACTGCCGCCGCGAAGCCGCCATCAGCCACGAGTTGGCCTCGGTCACCGCCCGCCTCGACTGGCTGGTGCACATGGACTCGCTGACCGGCCTGCTGAACCGCAAGGGCATGGAGCGCGCCATCCTGGATGAATTGGCCCGTTGCCGGGTGGCCAACCAGGACCTGCTGATCCTGCTGGTGGACCTGGATGATTTCTCCCGGGTGAACGCCACCCTGGGCCACGGTGTGGGCGACCTGGTGCTGGTGGGCGCGGCTCGTCGCATCACCGAATCGGTGCGGGAGCAAGACAAGGTCGGCCGCTGCGGCACTGACCGCTTCATGATCCTGCTGCCGGAAACCACCGAGGCCGAGGGCGAGGTCATCGCCGAAAAAACGCGCCTGGCCATCAGCCGCGATGTGATCACCGCCGGCGAACACCGCCTGACAACCACTGCGAGCCTGGGTCTGACGGCCATCAGCCCCACCAGTTTGAGTTTTGACGAAGTCCTGGCCAAAGCCCACTTCGTTTTGCAGCGCTCCAAAACCCAGGGCAAAAACCGGGTATCGCGCGCCGCTTCGGTGGCCGAAGTGGGGCTCATCCGGCCCGTGCTCGAAGGCCCCGAAATGGTGTCGGCGCTGCTGCGTGGCAATGTGCTGAAAGTCAGCAGCCAGCCCATCGTGAACATGGCCGACGGCCGCATCGTTTCGCGCGAAATGCTCAGCCGTGGTCCCGAAGGCGCGCTGCAACGACCGGACAATCTGTTTCGTTTCTGCCAGGAAAACGACATCCTGCCGGCGGTGGATTTGCGCTGTCTGAAACTGTGCGCGGCGGCGGCCCGGGCCATGGGGCCACGCACGAGTTATCACGTGAACATCATGCCCACGACCCTGCTGCAAACGGCGACCGCCGAATTGATTCGGGTCCTGTTGGACGGCCAGAATGGCGACGACGGTCACTGCTGCCTGGAGATCAGCGAGCAACAATTGCTGGGTGACCCGGCGGTGCTGGTGCCGCGGGTCAGGGCCTTGCAGGACGCGGGCATCAAGATCGCCATCGATGATGTGGGCTTTGGCAACAGCTGCCTCGAGGGCCTGATCATGCTGCATCCGCAAGTGATGAAAGTGGACAAACGCCTGGTGCGCGGGCTGGCCGTGGATCCGGAATTGCGCCGCACATTGGAACGTTTGCTGCGCGTGGCCGATGTGTTGGGGGCCGAGGTCGTGGCCGAAGGCATCGAGAATACCGAGGACTATCATGTCCTGCTGGAGATGGGTGTGCGGTTCGGGCAGGGCTATCTGTTCGGTCGCCCGGCGCCCTGCGGGAAAGTTAATGATGCCGCATCCAAAAAAGGCTCAAAAGCCCAGGCGGCGGCCAAAGGTTAGATTTCAGAGTATATTCGGACAAAAACTGTCGTTTATACATCGACCCGGGTGTGGGTCCTCATTTCTTTCCCTAATATTTAGAAACGAATTGCCCGCCACGGCGGGTCTCTCGGCGCATGCCATCGTGGGGGCGGGGCTGCGTCTGGTCGCCAACTATGGAGAAATCAATATGAAGACAATGCAAATGCGGCGCGGAATTTCTGCGTCGTTCTGTTTCGCAATTTGGATGTTGGCCGGCATGGCTCTGGCCAATTCGGCTGGCCCGCTAGATGCCTTGACGGCAGCGCCCGGCGAAGGCAACTGCACCCAGTGCCACTCCAGTTTTACACTCAACTCCGGCTCGGGTTCGCTCACCATCACGGGCATTCCCCAGAACTATGTTCCAGCGACTTCCTATGTGGTGACGATTTCGCTGGCTGACCCTCAGGCTTCCCGCTGGGGCTTCGAGTTCACCATCCTCGATGATCTGGGCAACAGCGTGGGCACTCTTACACCGGATGATGGCAATACCCAGGTTACGGTTGGTGGCGCGTTCAATCGCACCTACGCCAAGCACACTTCAGTCGGTACCCAGTTTGGCCAGCCGAACGGCAACTCGTGGGATGTGAATTGGACCTCGCCCGCCGAAGGCACCGGCAATGTCACCCTGTACGTGGCGGGCAACGCCGCCAACGCCAATTTCAGCACCACCGGAGATTTCATTTACACCAACAACTTTGCCATGGCTGAAGATGTGGCCTCGGCAGTGCCTGGCGCCGGCCCCTTGGCCAGTTTGCATCCGGCTTTTCCCAATCCGTTCAACCCGCGCACGCAGTTGAGTTTCACCCTGGCCCAAAGCCAGAGCGTGAGCCTGGGCGTGTATGACGTGCAGGGCCGCTTGATCACTACGGTGTACCGAGGCGACCTGCCCGCAGGGACCCACAGTTACACGTGGCGGGGTCAGGATCAGCATGGGCGCCCGCAGCCTTCGGGCCTGTATTTTGGGCGCTTGATGAACAGCGCGGGGCAGGATCTGCACCGGCCGATCAAGATGACTTTGACCAAGTAG